>NZ_JANQCW010000004.1:0-131972 GCF_024723635.1 Campylobacter sp. W0066.1
TTTCTTTGATTGCTATTTTGATTTATTTGGCAGTGAGATTTGAATGGCGTTTTGCTATGGCTTCTATTGTGTGTGAAATTCATGATATAGTCATTACTTTAGGTGCTATTGCGTTATTTGAAATAGATGTAAATTTAGATATTTTAGCGGCTGTTTTAACCGTGCTTGGGTATTCTTTAAATGATACGATTATTATTTTTGATAGGATTAGAGAAGGTGTTAAAACAAGTAAAAATTCAAAACTTGATTTAATTATCAATGAATCAGTTTCAGCTACTTTATCAAGAACTACTTTAACAACGGGCTTAACTTTAATTACTGTTGTAGTGCTTTATTTCTTTGGTGGATCTATGATAGAAGGTTTTGCTTTAACTATGATAGTGGGTATTGTAGCGGGTACTGCGAGTTCTATATTTGTAGCAAGTCCAGCGCTTTTATGGTTTAAATTCAGCGTTGCACAGTATCGCCAAAAAGAATTAGAAAAAGTAAAGAAAAAACAAGAAAAAGAAAAATTAAGAGCGATGTATGAAAAAGGAACGGTGTAAAAATGAATTGGGGTAAGGTTATTTATATCTTTTTTGCTCTAATGAGCTTAACTACAACCGCAGGATTTTTATATGATCAAAATGAAGTTGCATTATTTATTGCAGCTTGTGTGAATTTAATTTCTACTTTATTGAAAATTGGAGTTAGAAATTTCTTAGCAGCTGAATTATTTGCTAGCTCTTTGGTGGCTGATTTGCATTTAATTCCAGCTTTTGCTTTAATACAAATTAATCCAGAAGCTAATGTTATGGTTTATACTTTGGCAATTGGTGCTTTGATAGCTAATATCTTTTCAATGATTTTAGTTATAGTTGATTCAGTAAAAAATCAAGAAGAAAATTAGGAGTGAAAATGGCATATGAAGCAGGTAAAATAGAAAAAAAATGGCAAAAAATTTGGCAAGAAAAAGAATATTTTGAGCCAAAAGATGATTTTTCTTTACCAAAAAAATACATTTTATCTATGTTTCCATACCCAAGTGGTAGAATTCATATGGGACATGTGAGAAACTATAGCATAGGCGATGCTATGGCTAGGTATTATAGAAAAAAAGGTTTTAACGTCTTACATCCTATAGGTTTTGATAGCTTTGGTATGCCTGCTGAAAATGCTGCGATTAAACATGGTATCCACCCTAAAAAATGGACTTATGAAAATATTGATTATATGCAAAATGAACTTGCTTCTTTGGGTTTTTCTTTTTCTAAAAAAAGAATGCTTGCTACTTCTGATCCTTTATATACTAAATTTGAGCAAGAATTTTTCATCAAAATGTATGAGAAAGGGCTTGTTTATACTAAAGAAGCTGAAGTTAATTGGTGTGAGAATGATAAAACAGTTTTAGCAAATGAGCAAGTTGAAGATGGCAAATGTTGGCGTTGTGGGCATGAAGTCATTAGAAAAAAAATGCCAGGATATTATGTAAAAATCACTGCTTATGCAGATGAATTATTACAAGATCTTAAAAAATTAGAAGGAAAATGGCCAAGTCAAGTTTTAACTATGCAAGAAAATTGGATAGGCAAAAGCACAGGGCTTGGTTTTGATTTTGATATAGAAGAAAATGATAAAATCAGTGCAAAAAAAATCAATGTTTTTACCACAAGAGCTGAGACTATTTATGGAGTATCTTACATTGCTTTAGCACCTGATCATGAAATAGTAAATGAATTAATTGATAAAAAATTACTAGATCAAGATATTATAGCTAAAATTCAAAATATACAAAATCAAACACCGCGCCAAAGACAAGCCGCACCAAAAGAAGGATATTTTTTAAATCTTTATACAATCCATCCGCTAAGTAAAGAAAAAATTCCTTTATGGGTAGCTAATTTTGTTTTAAGTGATTATGGTAGTGGGGCTGTTATGAGCGTGCCTGCTCACGATGAAAGAGATTATGAGTTTGCAAAAACTTATAATTTGGCTATAAAAAAAGTAATTTATAAAGATGAAAATGACGCACAATGCTACACTTTAAAAGAAGGCGTTTTAACTAATAGTGGCGAATTTGATCAACTAGAATGCAATGATGCTAGAGAAAAAATTAGTTTAAAAATTGAATCTTTGGGTATTGGTAAAAAGGTTACTAATTTTAAAATTCGTGATTGGGGTGTTTCTAGACAAAGATATTGGGGAGCTCCTATACCAATGATTAAGTGTGATTCTTGTGGTATAGTTCCTCAAAAAATAGAAAATTTACCTATTACCTTGCCTGAAGATGTGGTGATAAATGGAGAAGGAAATCCACTTGATAAGCATGAAGCATGGAAAGAGTGTATTTGCCCAAAATGTGGCAAAAAAGCGCAAAAAGAAAGCGATACTTTAGATACTTTCTTTGAAAGTTCTTGGTATTTTGCGCGTTTTGCAAGTGATGATAAAACATGGCAAGAAAAAGCAGTAGATGAAAAAAGTGTCAATTATTGGATGAATGTTGATGAATATATTGGCGGTATTGAACATGCGATATTACATTTACTCTATGCTAGATTTTTCCAAAAAGCACTTAGAGATTTGGGTTATTTAAAAGATGATGAGCCTTTTAATAGGCTTTTAACCCAAGGAATGGTCACTAAAGATGGTACTAAGATGAGTAAGTCTAAGGGCAATGTAGTTGATCCTGATTATATTATAGAAAAATATGGAGCAGATAGCGCAAGATTGTTTATATTATTTGCTGCACCACCTGCTAAAGAACTTGAATGGAACGATAGTGCGCTAGAAGGTGCGTTTAAATTTATCAATAGGCTTTATGAAAAGGCTATGAGTTTGGAATGTGGAAAATTGCAAGAAATTGATCATCAAAGTTTAAATAAAGAAGAAAAATATGCTAGATTAAAAGTATATGAAGCTTTGAAAAAATCTTTTGAAGTTTATGAAGAAAGTTTTGCCTTTAATACCTTAATAGCTGCATGTATGGAGGCTTTAAATGCCTTAAATGCTATCAATCATAAAGAAGTTACAAAAGAAGCTTTTTATATTATTTTAAATATTTTAGAGCCTATTATCCCTCATGTTTGTTTTGAACTTAGCGAGCATTTATTTAAATGTGAAAATTTTAAAGTATTAAAAATAAAAGATGAAGTTTTTGTAAAAGATAGTTTTAATATAGCTATTAGTGTTAATGGTAAAAAAAGAGCACAAATTGAAATAAATTCAGAAGCTAAAGAAGATGAGATTTTAGCTTTAGCTAAAGAAAATGTTGCAAAATGGCTAGACGGAAAAACCATAGTAAAAGAAATTTATATTGATAAGAAATTAGTAAATTTGGTGGTTAAATGAAAAAATATTTAATATCTTTTTTTGCTTTTTTCATCATAGCTTGTGGATATATTCCATCATCTCAAATGGCAAGTAGGGTTTTGGGTGAAAATGTATTTTTAAAAATCAATATTAGCAAACAAGATCCTGAAAATAGTGTTTACATAACAGATATTTTAAGAGAGGCTATGCTTAATAAGCTTGGTAGAAAAATTACAGATGAGTATAATGCAGATAGTTCTATTATAGTTACGATGAAAAAATTAGAATTTCATCCTATGGTTTATGATAAAAATGGCTATGTGATTAATTATAAAGCAGAGCTTTATTTGGAGTTTGTGTTGCGTTATAAAAATGGCAAAGAAGAAATCGTAAATACTACAGGAAGTTATAATTTTGATATTAATCCAAACTCTATCATCAGTGATCAAGCTAGATTTGAAGCGATTAAAAATGCATCAAGTGAAGCTTTTGATGAATTTGTTTCTATTATAGCTATTAGGGGTTATAAATAAAATGGCAAGCCATATCAATGAAATCGCAAAAGAAACATTGATAAAATTAAAAGAGCGTAAATTATATCCAACTCCTGAAAATTATAGTGAGGTGTTTGAAGAGTGTGCCAAAAAAGCAGGAGTTATGAGTCTTAATAAAGCTAGAATAGAAAAATATACTAATCTTTTAGATGATTCTTATAAACAAGAATTAAAAGGAAAAAGTATTCGAACTATTGATGAGTTTTTGATGTTTTTGGTTTCTAGGCTCAATAGGCAGGTAAGTAGAAAATATGAAGATGTTTATGCTTTACTTGGCTTAATCATTCAACAACTTAGTATTAGCAAAGATAAAAAAATCAAAGAACTTGCTCAAATTACTCAACATAGATTATCTCAAGCTATGGATTTAGAAACCATATATCTATTAAGAGCTAAATGGAGAGAACTTGAAAAATCTTATGAAGATCATGAACTTTTAAAAAAATTAGAAGAATTTAATATCCGAGCGTTTTTGGATTTTCACGCTTTAATAGAAAAACTTATCACTATGTTAAAAGAACGCTCTTATGAAAAACAAGCTGAGCTTTTGCTGGCTTCTTTAGAGCCTTTGTTTGGTGAGAGTAAAGAAGTAGAGCAATTTAAGCAAAAACTAAAAGAAAATCCTAGGTTGATTGCTAGAAAAGAATTTGCACATGAATATTGTTTGATGCTGCAAAAAAAAGAAGCAATAGATAAATACTATATACAAAAAAATCTTTCTTTTTTTAATCAGCACTTAGAAAGTTTAAATGAAATGGTGTCAAAGCTTTATGATAATAGTCAAGAAGATGTGAAATTTATTAATGCTTTAACTAAAGATGAAAATGGTAATGTGCAGATTAATTTTGATACATTAAAAGATAAACTTTTATATGCAAACGAGCAAATAGCTCAAATTAAAACGCAAATTCAAGCTACAAGTGATGATGAGCAAAGAGAGCAATGGAATCTTGCTCAAGAGCTTAAAAAACTTGATGAAAATTATAAGCTTTATGCGGTTAATTATGCTTTATCTTTCTTTAAAATCAATAATATAGAACATGTTATTAATGCCTATGGTATTGATAGTTTTAAAACTATCAGTGGGAAATTTAAAAAAATCCTCAAAGATTTATGTAAAAATTTGGCTGAAATTTGGATTTTAGATGAAAGTTCTTATTTGATTATATTTCCAGGTAAAAATTTAGAAAGCGCTCAAATTTTTACAGAAAAAGCTTTAAAACTTATAGATGATTATAAATTTATTTATAAAGAAGAAGTGGTTAAGCTTGTTTTATCATCTTCTTGCATAGAAAAAAAAGAATTTCCAGACGGTGATATTTTAAAAGAATTAATGCAAAAAGCTTAGTATGAAATTCCAACAAACACTCTCACAAAAAACTATGTATGTACAAAAAATCAGTAGATTTTTCATGTTTAGTATGTATGAAAAATATAAAAAATTTATCCCAAAAACCAAAAATATTCAAATTATTGGCACTAATGGCAAAGGAAGTACAGGTAGATTTTTAGCACTTTTACTTTTAGAGCAAGGATATAAAGTAGGGCATTATACAAGTCCACATATTTTTGAATTTAATGAAAGATTTTGGTTAAATGGGAAAATTGCAAGCAATGAACTTTTAGAAAAAGCACATGAAGAATTAGAAAGTGTTTTTTTGGAAGATATCAAAAAACTTAGTTATTTTGAGTATGCTACTTTTTTGGCTTTTTTTATTTTTAAAGATTGTGATTATGTGATTTTAGAAGCTGGAGTAGGTGGAGAATATGATGCTACAAGTGTTTTTGAAAGAGATTTTAGTGTTTTTACTAAAATAGGTTTTGATCATCAAGATTTATTAGGTAAAAACTTAGATGAAATAGCAAGAACAAAACTAAAGGCCATGAGCGCTAAAGCTTTAATTAATCATAAGCAAGAAACAAAAGTGTTAAAATTGGCTAAAAAAATAGCTAATTTAAAACAAGCTAGTTTAGATATTAGTGCGTTAGATGAAAACAAGGCTATTTATCCTTATGTGCAAGAATATATTCAAAAATATAATTTAGCAACTTTTTTAAAAGATAATCTTTTTTTAGCCTTAGAAGTTTTTTCTAAAATTTGTGCCAAAAATGAAAAAGAATTGATTCAAGGTATCAAAAATTTGCCAAAACTTGATTTAAAAGGAAGGTGTGAGCAAATAAGTCAAAATATTTTTGTTGATGTGGGTCATAATGAAATGGCGGCTTTAGCTTTAGCTAAAATTTTCAAGGAAAAAAAAGTTCATTTAGTCTATAATTGTTTTTTAGATAAAGATTCTTATAAAATTTTAAGGGCTTTAAAGCCTATAATAAAAATAGTTGAAATTTATGAGTATGAAAGCAAAGATAGGCCTTTGGCAGGTTCTGTTTTGCTAGAAAATTTAGAAAAATTGGATATTGCTTATCAAAAATTTGAACAAATAAAAAAAGATGAGTTGTATTTGGTTTTTGGTTCTTTTGTATTGGTAGAAAATTTTTTAAGAGGCTATAATGAAAGATAAATTTACGCTAACTATCACAGATGTAAATGGTTCTAGACATTTCTTATTAAGTCAAATTATAAAAAAAGTAATTATTTATTTTACTTCTTTTGTTTTTGTTGTTATAGTTTTAGGTGCTTTATATATTAATTATTTAGCAGACAAACGTTCAGAGCTTTTAAAAGAACAAGAAGCTTTATCAGCAAAAAATACTAAATTATTTTCTCAAAATGAGAGCATGCAAAAAAATTTAGAGGAAAAAACAGCCTTATATGATGAGCTTCAAACTCAACTTGCAGATATTGAAGAAAATTTAGGTTTAAAGCAAGATGAGAGCTTGGATATACCAGAAAGATTGGAAAAAGTTAAACTTACTAACGATCAAGCTTATTTATTTTTAACACAAATTCCAAATGGTCATGTGATAGAAGATAATGGAATCACAGGTAATTTTGGATGGCGCCATCATCCTATACTAAATAAAAAAGAGTTTCATCCAGGCATTGATTTAAGGGCGGCTTTAAATACTCCCATTTATGCACCGGCAAATGGAGTGGTTGAATATGCTGCATATAGTAATAACGGTTATGGATATTCAGTGATTTTGATCCATAATTTTGGTTTTAAAACAGTATATGCACACATGATGCGTAAAGATGTTGTCAAAGCAGGACAATTTGTAAAAAAAGGTGATTTGCTTGGATATACAGGAAATACAGGTCTTTCTACGGGGCCGCATTTGCATTATGAGGTTAGATTTATTAATAAACTTTTAGATCCTAAGATTTTTATAGATTTAAACCGAAAAAACTACGAACAAATTTTTGAAAAAGAAAGGAGAGTTCCATGGCAATCTTTAATAAAGGCTCTATTGCTACAGTATCCGAAACTACAGTCATTTCAAACGGAGCAAAAATAGAAGGAAAATTTTATTTTGATTCTATGCTTCATTTAGATGGAGAAATCACAGGAGTGATTAATTCTTCTAATGTGATAGTAATAGGTAAAAGTGGTGTTTTAAAAGGACAAGTTAAGGCAAACAAGATAGTGATTAATGGAGTTTTTGAAGGAGAAATGCAAGTTGATTCTTTAGAAATTTTATCCGGTGGTGTGCTTAATGGTAATATCATAGTTAAACAATTAAGCATTGAAAATGGTGGAAAATTTAATGGAAGCAGTAAAATAATTGAAAAAGATGAAGAACTTGCAACTATCGATGTGAGTATAGAAAAATCAGAAAATGCAAGCTAAATTATATGAATATTTATTAAGCAATAAAACTGAGTTAATAGTTTGTGAGAATGATAAAGAAGCAGATGAATTAGCTCAAGTTTGTTTATTTTTAAATTTCAAGACCTTTGTTTTACCTGATTTTAGAGCAGAATTTGGTAGTGATTTACGCTCTTTTTCTAAAGAGCTTTTTGAAATTTGTAAAGTTTTAAATGCTTATCACAAAGAAGATGAAAATAAAATTTTAATTTCCCCTATAAAAACAATCTTACAAAAACTCCCCGGAAAAAAGCATCTCAAAAATATTATTCTTAAAAGAAATTCACTTCTTGCTTTAGAGAAATTTAAAGAAGAAATTTTACATAGTGGATATGAGTTTGTAGATATAGTTCAAGATAAGGGTGAGGTTTCAATACGCGGAGATATTATAGATATTTTTGCAATTAATGAAGAACAGCCTTTTAGAATTTTGCTTTTTTCAGATGAGATAGAAAGTATAAGATATTTTGATATCCATACGCAAAAATCAATTCCAAACGAACTTTCAAAAATTGAAATTTGCCCATTTTTGAGTACTTTTAATCAAGAGCAATATGAAAATTTACAAGAAAAAATTCAAAATTTTCAAAGTCAAAGCATCATTAATGATGTTAATTCTTTGGGTTTTTGGTGTGTTGATGACTTTTGTGATTATTTAGATTTAAATTTTGTGAGTATAAAAAAATTTGATATAAATGATTTTGAAGAAGATATTAGTAAAATCAATCAAAATATTTTGCCTGAGCCAAGATTTTATAAAGATTTAATAAGCTCTTATAATCATGATTTTTTCACTTTTCATAAAGATAAAAAAATTACTGTTTTAACAAAGAATGAGGCTTTGTTTAAAGCTTTAAATTTACAAGAATTTTCAAATATTAAATTAAAAATATCTCAAGAAAGAATTAATTTAAGCACTCAAGATGAGCTTATCATCTCTTTAAATAAAAAAGAAAAAAGTAAAAGAGTTAGAAAAGCAAGTTTGGTAATAGATGAGCTTAGAGTCGGAGATTTTGTTGTACATGAAGATTATGGTGTAGCTAAATTTTTAGGTCTTGAGATTATTACAATAGCAGGAGCAAAAAAAGAATTTGTCGCTCTTGGGTATTTAAATAATGACAAGCTTTTATTGCCTGTTGAAAATTTATATATGATTGATAAATATATTGGTGCAAGTGGTGGCGTGCCTTTACTTGATAAGCTTGGAAAAGGAAGTTTTTTAAAAATCAAGGAAAGATTAAAAGAAAAATTATTTGCCATTGCTTCAAATATAGTTTCTTTAGCGGCAGCTAGAGCTTTGATAAAAGCAAAAGAATTAAAAATCTCTCAAGAATTACAAGATGAATTTATCAATAAAGCAGGGTTTTTTTACACTAAAGATCAAAGTCAAGTTTGCCAAGAAATCACTCAAGATTTAAAAAGTATGCAGGTGATGGATAGGCTTTTAAGTGGTGATGTGGGTTTTGGTAAAACAGAAGTTGCTATGAATGCTATATTTACTTGTGTAAAAAGTGGCTATACGGCTTTGTTTTTTGTGCCAACTACTTTGCTTTCAGCCCAGCATTTTAAAACCTTAAAACGAAGATTTGACTCTTTTAATATAGAGGTTTTTAAACTAGATCGTTTTACTAGTGCTAAAGAAAAAAAACAAGTTTTAGCATTTTTAAAAGAAAATAAGCCTTGTGTGGTGGTTGGAACGCATTCTCTTTTAGGGGTTGAATGTGAAAATTTAGGTTTAGTTGTGATAGATGAGGAGCATAAATTTGGTGTAAAACAAAAAGAAAAACTCAAAGAATTAAGTAAAAACTCCCATATTCTATCTATGTCAGCAACGCCTATACCAAGAAGTTTAAATCAAGCTCTTAGTTCTTTAAAATCATATAGTGTTTTACAAACTCCACCTGAGGATCGTTTGGATGTGCGTACCTTTGTTAGAGAAAGTAATGATGCTTTGATTAAAGAAGCTATTTCAAGAGAATTAAGAAGAGCAGGGCAGATTTTTTATATACACAATCATATAGCAAGTATTGATGGGTGTAAAAAATATCTTTTAGATTTGTTTCCAAATTTAAAAATTTTAATCTTGCATTCTAAAATAGACGCAAAAACTACCGAAGAAGAAATGATTAAATTTGAAAATAAAGAATATGATTTATTGCTTTGTACTTCTATAGTTGAAAGTGGTATTGATTTGGCAAATGCAAATACTATTATAGTAGAAAATTCAGATCGCTTTGGTATGGCTGATTTGCACCAACTTAGAGGAAGAGTAGGGCGTAGTGCTAAGCAAGGATATTGTTATTTTTTGATTGAAGATAAGGAAAAAATCACAAAAGATTCTTTAAAAAGACTTACGAGCTTAGAGAGTAATTCTTATTTAGGTTCAGGAAGCGTGCTTGCTTACCATGATTTAGAAATTCGTGGGGGTGGAAATTTATTAGGTGTAGATCAAAGTGGGCATATAGAGCAAATTGGTTATAGTTTGTATCTTAAAATGTTAGAAGATGAAATTAATAAGCTAAGTAAAAAAGAAGAGACTAAAGAGAAAAAAATAGATTTAAAGCTTAACATCAATGCCTTTTTAAATAGTGAGTATATTAGTGAAGATCGTTTGAGATTAGAACTTTATAGAAGACTTAGTAAGTGTATGAGTGTTAATGAAGTTTATGAGATAGAAAGTGAGATGAATGATCGTTTTGGAAGGCCTGATATTTTTACTAAGCAGTTTTTGGATTTAATCATTATAAAAATTTTAGCTAGCAAGCATTATAAATTAGTGAGTAATTATGAACAAAATATTTGTTTTGTAAAAGATGATGAGAGCAAGGAAGTTATTAAAGCAAAAAGTAAAGACGATGATGATGTAATTGAGGCTATTTTGATGCATTTAAGAAAGAGTGAAAAAGCATGAGCGGATATGAAATTTTTAAAGCTTTAGTTAATGCAAATATTGATTATAAAGATTTTGAGTGGCTAGAAAATAATACTTTAAGCGAGTTTGAAATTTTAATTTCTGTGGTTTTAACTCAAAATACAAACTGGAAAAATGTATTAAAAGCTTTGACAAATTTAAAACAAGCAAATATTACTAAGATAGAAGATTTATCAAATTTAAGCACTCAAGATTTAGCGCTTTTAATAAAACCAAGTGGATTTTATAATACCAAGGCAAAATATATTAAAAATTTCACTCAAAAATATTTCCAAGATTTTAATTCTTTTGAGTTTTTTAAAGAAGAAGTAGATAGAGAATGGCTTTTGAGTATTAAGGGTTTTGGTCAAGAAAGTGCAGATGGAATTTTAAATTATATATGCAAAAAAGAAGTTTTAGTAGTTGATGCTTATAGCGCAAAAATAGCTAATTATTTAGGCTATGAGTGTCAAAGTTATGATGAATTGGCAGATTTTTTTAAAAAAGACATAGCTAAAAACCAACAAGAATTGTGTGTTTTACTAAAAAAAGAATGTAAATTATACGAGCTTTATCAAATTTTTCATGCTTTAATTGTTTCTTTTTGTAAAATGCATTTTCAAGGTAAAAAACTTTCAGCAGATGGTGCGCTTATTTTAGATCCTTTAAAATTTTAAATTTATTTTTTATTTAAAAAGTTAATTTTTTACGATTAAAGTGCTATAATGTATTTAACTTCATAAAAAGGAGAAGTAATGAATACAAGTATAGTTGGAAAGCAATTTGAGCTAACTGAGTCTATAAAAGAGTATGTGGAAAAAAGCTTTGATACTTTAAGTAAATATGGCTTAGATGTGATTTCTGCGCGTTGTGTTATAAGTGCTGATGAAAGGCATGGAAAGAAAGGATTTTGGGCTGAATTTAGCATTAACCTAGCTGGTATTAACACAGTGGTTGTAAAGCAAAAAGATAAAGACTTATATGCTGCTATAGATTTAGCTATTGATAGAATTTCTAAAGTTTTAAGAAGATTGCATGATAAAAATATTACCCATAAGCATCAAGATGAGATAAAAGAAAATTTAGTATTGCCAAGTGTGATTGAAGAAGATGAGATAGTTCCAATGGAGCTTGAACTATATAAACCTTTAGAAATTGAAGAAGCATTAGAAAAGCTAAAAGCAAGTAAGGATATATTTTTAGTTTTTAATGACATAGATGCAAAAATGAGAGTGTTATATAAGAAAAAAGATGGTAAATTTGGTTTATTTTAAAAAATCTAGCCTTTTTTAAGGCTAGATGTATTAGAAGAGTTTATTAAAGATTTTATCTATTGCTTGATCTACTTTTTTACCCGTATTTTTAGCGCCATCACTAGCATTTCCGCCTATTGTATTAACAATAGAATTTACCACACTTTTTGTATCAAGACTTACTTTAGGATCTTGTGTTGTTCCTTTTATAATGCCTTTGAAATTTGCTCTATCAATAATGATATTAAAAGGAATGTTTAATTTAGTACTTTTTGTATCAACTTTGCCTTTGCTGATGTTTATATTGCTTCTATCGGCCACTAGGTTTAAATTTAAATCTATAAGATTTTTATTGATATTTATTTTAGCTTCACCGTTGCGATATACATCTTGCGTGATATCTTTTTGTAAAAGTAGCATTAAAGCACTTGTGATGAGGTTTTTCTTAAGTTGTCCATCGGCTAAGTTCATTAGCACCACACCACTTTCTTTTAAAAGATCGTAGTTAATACTTAAATTTGATTTTGCCTGATAATAATCAGGTAAATCTAAACTTTGAGCTAAATTTGAAAGATCAGTATTTTGCATTTTAGCATTAAAAATATTATTTTTTAAAGTTGCATTTAATGAGCCGTTAAATATATTTTTACTATTAATGCTTGCATCTATTAAAGCGTTTTTAAAATCAAATTTTCCTTCAAAATCAGCCTTGCCTTTTAAGTTTCTATCGACTAAAAACCCTAGTTTAGAAAAATCTTGCAATGATATATTATAAGTACTTGCTAGAGCTATTTGATTAAGATCAAATTTTCCTTTTAATGAATTAATATTCGCAAATGAACTTAGAGCTTTAGCGTTAAAATCAATGATTGATTTAGAAATTTTTCCATCAAGATTGATTTTTGCTGAAGTATTCTTTGGAAATTTTTTATCCAAAAGCTTGGATAATTCTACTTCATTAAAAGAAGAATTGATAGTGGCTTTAAAATCACCATTAATATTGTTAAAATCAAGTGTTTTTAAATCAATATCAGCATTTATATCACCAAATGCTAAAACTTTTTGTCCTATTAAAGGAAAAAGTTGTTCTAATTTTATATTATCAACTTTCGCTTGCAAACTTTTTCCATTAGATTTCGCATTGATAAGTCCTTGCATGATTTTAATATTTGCATCAAGATTTTGAATTTGATTTGCCTTAAGATCAACTTTGGCATCTAAATTTAAAGGTCCATTGAGATCTTGTTTGGTTAAAGGTTTTAATTTGTTAAGATTATCTATAAAAGCACTAATTTGTGCTTTTAAATCTTTATTTGTAAGATTATATGAGCCTTTTAGCTGAGGTATTTTTGCTATGTTTGAATCAAGCAAAGCTTCATAATCAATCAAAGAATTTTTCGCATTTGCTTTAGCTTGTAGATTAAAAGTTGTTTTTGGAAAATCAAGATTGCTTAGTTTTTTAAATTCTACAACATTTATATTTGCATTGTTTAGCCTAGTATTTAGATTGAAATTTTTAAAATCAAGTCCTTGCGCTTTTAAATCTAAAATTAATTTAGAATTAATAAAAGCAGGCATAGAGATAGTCTTTAAAAGCTCTGCTACTTCTATATTGGTTGTGTTGATGTTAAGATTATTATTTTCTAAAATAGCTTTTAAGTTACCACCAAATCCCAGCAAGTTAGCATCTAATTTTTGTAATTGATTGTTTGCAAAAAGTAAATTGCCTTGAATTTGACTTTTGCCTTGGAGTTTCATTTTAGCTAAAGATGAAAATTGATTAAAATCATCTATTTTGATGTCAAAATCACTAGTTAAGCTTTGTTTTGTTATATCATAAATACTTTTTTGTGTATAAAGTTTAAAAAAATTGCTTAAAATTTCACTTTTAGAAATAACTTCATTGCTTTGGATTAAAGATCTTATTTCACCCTTTATATAGCTTTGTTTTGGTAAGCTTAGATTAAAATCTTTTTCAATGAGAGTATTATTGATAGAACTTGTATAAAAATTAATCAAAGCATTGCCATTTGGTTTTAAATCTTTAGCTTGTATATCACTTATAATACTAATTTTTCCTTGAGCATATCTTGGTAGATTAGTAAAATCTAAAATTTGAGCTAAATCTATATTTTTGCCAATAAATTCAAGATTTATAGGAGAAAAATCAACGATTTTTGCATCTAAGCTAAGATTAGAATCAAACAAAAAGCCATTACCTTTTACTAAAAAATCGCTACTTTTACCTACAACATTACCCTTAAATGTAAAATCTTTATCGCTTTTTAAACCAAGTTCTTGAATATAATTTTGTTTAAGTCCTAAAAGATAATTTAAATCAAATCCTAGTCTTAAAGGTGATATACCACCTTCTATATTAGCAAAAAATTTATCATCAATATTTGCTTTAATGTCAAGTTGTGAAAAACTAATTTTAAAATTTTCAAATTTAACATTCATACCGCTTTTTTGAGCAATAATCGTTTCGATTCTTGGCTTTAAAAAAGCATTACCCATGCTTGTAAATAATAATGTATATATAGCTAATAATGCCACGCACACTACACCTAAAAGAACGTAGAGAATTTTTTTCATAAGAAACCTTTATAATGATATATCATATAAATTTAGTGTAATAGACTAAACTTATATGATATATTTTACTTAATTTATTGACAATTAACTTTCTTTAATGTATAATTCTATCACTCAAAAACAAAGAGTGCTAAAAATGGCACATTTTAGAAAGGATAAAAAATGAATTTTCAACCTCTAGGAAAGCGTATTTTAGTAAAACGCTTAGAAGAAATGAAAACTACTGCTTCTGGGATTATTATACCAGATAATGCTAAAGAAAAACCACTAAATGGTGAAGTTGTTGCAGTGAGTAAAGAAATAGAAGATGTTAAAGTAAATGATAAAGTAATGTTTGCAAAATATGGCGGAACTGAAATAAAACTTGACAATGAAGAGTATTTAGTTCTTAATGTTGAAGATGTTTTAGGGATTATTAAATAAAAAGGATAAAAAATGGCAAAAGAAATATTTTTTTCAGACGAAGCAAGAAATAAACTTTATGAAGGTGTTAAAAAACTTAATGATGCAGTAAAAGTTACTATGGGGCCACGTGGTCGTAATGTATTAATCCAAAAAAGTTTTGGTGCTCCTACTATCACAAAAGATGGTGTGAGTGTGGCTAAAGAAGTAGAATTAAAAGATTCTTTAGAAAATATGGGTGCTTCTTTAGTTAGAGAAGTAGCTAGTAAAACAGCTGATCAAGCAGGCGATGGAACAACAACAGCAACAGTTTTAGCGCATGCTATTTTTAAAGAAGGTTTGAGAAATATCACAGCAGGTGCAAATCCTATTGAAGTTAAAAGAGGTATGGATAAAGCTTGCGAAGCTATAGTTGCTGAACTTAAAAAACTTTCTCGTGAAGTTAAAGATAAAAAAGAAATAGCTCAAGTTGCGACAATTTCTGCAAATTCAGATGATAAAATCGGAAATTTAATCGCTGATGCTATGGAAAAAGTTGGAAAAGATGGTGTTATCACTGTTGAAGAAGCAAAATCAATCAATGATGAATTAAATGTAGTTGAAGGTATGCAATTTGATAGAGGATATTTAAGCCCATATTTCATTACAAATACTGAAAAAATGACAGCTGAATTACAAAATCCATTTATTTTGTTATTTGATAAAAAAATTGCCAACTTAAAAGATTTATTACCAATTTTAGAACAAATTCAAAAAACAGGAAAACCACTTTTAATTATAGCTGAAGACATTGAAGGTGAGGCTTTAGCAACTTTAGTTGTAAATAAATTAAGAGGTGTTTTAAATATTTCAGCAGTTAAAGCTCCTGGTTTTGGTGATAGAAGAAAAGCTATGCTTGAAGATATTGCTATTTTAACAGGTGGTGAAGTGATTTCTGAAGAGCTTGGAAGAACTTTAGAAAGTGCTAGTATCCAAGATTTAGGTCAAGCTTCAAGTGTGATCATTGATAAAGATAATACAACTATTGTAAATGGAGCAGGTGAAAAAGCAAATATTGATGCAAGAATTAACCAAATCAAAGCTCAAATTGCTGAAACAAGCTCAGATTATGATAGAGAAAAATTACAAGAAAGACTTGCTAAATTAAGTGGTGGGGTTGCAGTGATTAAAGTTGGTGCTGCTACAGAAACTGAAATGAAAGAGAAAAAAGATAGAGTTGATGATGCATTAAGTGCCACAAAAGCTGCTGTTGAAGAAGGTATAGTAATAGGTGGTGGCGCTGCATTAATCAAAGCAAAATCAAAAATCAACTTGAATTTAGAAGGCGATGAGGCTATTGGTGCAGCTATTGTAGAAAGAGCATTAAGAGCACCTTTAAGACAAATTGCTGAAAATGCTGGATTTGATGCTGGTGTAGTTGTAAATACAGTAGAAAATAGTAAAGAAGAAAATACCGGTTTTGATGCTGCAAAAGGTGAGTATGTAAATATGCTTGAAAGCGGTATTATTGATCCTGTTAAAGTAGAAAGAGTAGCTTTACTTAATGCAGTTTCAGTAGCTAGCATGCTTTTAACAACTGAAGCTACAATTAGTGAAATCAA
The DNA here is from genome assembly GCF_024723635.1 of Campylobacter sp. W0066.1. NCBI lineage: Bacteria > Pseudomonadati > Campylobacterota > Epsilonproteobacteria > Campylobacterales > Campylobacteraceae > Campylobacter > Campylobacter sp. W0066.1. The sequence goes on from NZ_JANQCW010000004.1 coordinate 16,372, forward strand.
AGAAGATAAACCTGCTATGCCTGATATGAGTGGCATGGGCGGTATGGGAGGCATGGGTGGTATGATGTAATACATCTTTTTCTACTTCTTTTTAGAGTTGCTTTTTATAGCAACTCTTTTTAAATTCTTTTATATTTTTTCATACTCGTTTTATTTTGTTATAATAGATGTAAAATTACAAGGATTTTACATGAAAAATTTACAAGAAGAGCAATTTTCTAACTCAAAATATATTAAACCCAAAAGATATACTTATATAGGCAAAGATAATAAAAAATATACTTGGGATTTTATAGAAGCATTAGATAGTGTTTCTGTTTTTTTATATCATACCCAAAAAGATTCTTTTGTTTTTGTAAAGCAATTTCGAATTCCTTTATGGGATTATCAAAAACGTAATAATTTAAAATTAGAAAAAATGGGCTTTAGTATAGAGCTTTGCTCAGGACTTGTTGATAAAAATTTGAGTTTAGATGAAATAGCTAAAGAAGAATGTATTGAAGAACTAGGTTATGCTCCTAAACTTGTAGAAAAAATAGGGGAATTTTATACAGGTTTTGGTTCAGGTGTAAGCAGACAGTTTTTATTCTATGCTGAAATTAATGAAGATGATAAAATGGGCCATGGTGGTGGAATTGATGGAGAGGATATTCAAGCAGTATGGATAAAAAGAAAAGACTTTGAGCAATTTTCTAAAGAAAATCCTATCAAAACTCCTTTGCTTGAATATGCGTATTTATGGTTTAAAGGTAAGAATTAATCTTACCTTCTTACTTTTTTTCTTCTTTATTTTCAATGTTTGGATCTTTTTCATCAAGCATTTCTTTAAAGATATTAAATAAATCTTCTGAGGCTTTTTCAGCATTAGAGCATTTGTCTAAAATTTGATTTTGTACTAGTTTGTTGCTTGTATCTTCTTCATGAGCTAAAGTAATAGCATGATTTATATTTTCATGCACTTTTTGATGTGGTAAATTTAACTTACCAAAAGCTCTTCCGCTAGAAAATCTTTCTTTGCCAACTCCTGCGATCCATTTTGCAAGTCTGCAACTTAAATGATCAGATAATGTTTTACCTGAAGCATGAATGATTTCATTATAACCATTGAGTTTAAAAGCAACGTGATCTAGCTTAGCTAAAGAAACAAAAATTTCAGAAGCAATACGTTTAGCATGAGAGCTAGTTGAGTTTGCATTCGAAATAAGTTGAGTGAATTTACTAGAAAATTGTACTATATGTTCGTTTGATTCTAATGATACTTTTTCTACTTGTTCGCTTTGCCCATACATTTCATCTGCATTTTGTTTAAGTAGATTAATGTTTAATTCTACTTCTGATGTTGCTTTTTGTGTTTTTTCGGCAAGTTTTCTTACTTCATCTGCAACTACAGCAAAACCTCTACCATGCTCTCCTGCACGCGCAGCTTCAATAGCAGCGTTGAGTGCTAATAGGTTGGTTTGATCAGATACATCTTTGATTAAGTTAATAACATTAGTGATCTCATCAACACTGCGGTGTAAATTACCTGCTGTATCTCTTGAGCGATTAGCTGATTCAATAATGCTTTGAAGTGAAGATATAATAGAATGCGTGATAGAATTTAACTCTTGCATATCTTCTAAAGAAGAATCAGAATACTGAGAAATCATTTCCGCTTTATTAACATTTTCTTGCATGTCGCTTTGAACATTTGAAATACCTTTTAAAACGCCGTTTAATAGCATTTCTAAAAGATGGGTTTCAAGTTCAGCTTTCCCACAATCTCCTTGTAGTTGTTTTTCATAATTCTCAATTAGTTCTTGCTTTTCCAAAAGAAGTTTTTTATTTTCTTCTTCTAATGCTTTGATTTTATTTTGCAATTCTTCAAAGTCTTGTTTTGACTGACTTTTTTTCCCAAACATGTTTTATCCTTAAAGTAAAAATTTTACAGAGAATTATTTTTTGTAATTTGATAAGTAAGTATTTAATTCATCCTTTAATCTTAATTTTTCTTTTTTTAGATTAGCTATTTCTAAGCTATCTAAATGAATTCTACCTTCTTCTGCGTCTTTGATTTTATGATCAAGTTCATTATGCTCTTCAAATAGTTTATCAAAGTGCATATCCTTACCTTTTAACTCAGTGATTAGATCTCTAAATTCGTGTAGCATATTAGCCTCCTTTTTTAAATTAGTATTTGATTATAGCTTAAAATAAGTTAAATATATTTTAACTCATCAGGTTTTTGTTTATTTTTGATAATCTTTTTAGCTATTTTTATACTATCTGCTGTGCCTACGATTAATAATTTTGCTCCAGTACCTATTAAAGTGTCACCTCTTGGCATAGGTGTGAATTTTTTGTTTTCCAAAATTCCTACTATGCTTACATTTGCCATATCTCTTAAATGGATTTCTTTTAATCTTTTAAATCTTACCCATGAGTCATCAGGAATTTTAACTTCTTCTAAATCAATAGGGCTATTTTTTTTATAAAGATAGTTTTCTAATAAATTTTCCATATCTGGTCTTGCTGACATAGCACTAAGTCTTTGTGCGACTAATTTTGTAGCAGAAACTATAGAATTAGCTCCAAGTTTTTTGAGTTTTTCTGTCTCATCTTCATTGCTTGAGCTAGCTTGTATAAAATAAGGATTAATTCTTTGTAATTCTTTTTCAAATAATCTTACTGAGGCAATGATAGCAATATTATCTGCTATGTTATCACTAAGGGTGATTACGCCTTTTGCGCTAGAAAGATTGGTTTTTAAAAAGGCTGTATTGGTGTGAGGTGCGCTTTCTATATAATAAGGATAATTATATTTTTCAGCAATCTCACTAAAATTTTCAACTTCATCAACTACAACAAAAGGAATATGATTTTCTCTAAATTGCTGTGCTAATTCTATGGTAAAATCATTATGGTAACATATTACAAAATGATTTTTTAATCTTGCAACTTTATGAAGCATTCTTCTTTCCTTGATAATCTTAGACAAAACACCTTTTTTGACTATTTCTATTACCAAACCCATACAAAAAGTAAATATTGTAAAAGTCAATAATACATATACAACAGTAAAAATTCTACCTGCTGTTGGTATGGGATTTACTTCAGTATAACCTAAAGTGGTAAAAGTCATACCAGCTTGATAAATAGCATCGTTAAGGTTATAATTGCTTGTGAGCATATAACCAAAAGCCCCAATTAATGTCATCATTACAACAGCAATAAGAGGAATTCTTAAAAATCTAAGTTGCTCGTAAAGCTCGTCATTGAGATTAATTGAAGGTTTTGGAGAGGGAGACCAATTGAGGAATTTTTGTAGCTTTTTCAAAAAAGACATAACAATTCCTCGTTTACATTAAGGATTATTTGCTACTTTGTTTTTTAAGTGTTCTTAAGGTTGAAGCAGCTACTCTAACTTTTCTAGTAGTTCCATCTTCTAAAGTGATACGAACTGTTCTTAAATTTGGCAAAAAGCGTCTTTTAGTTTTATTGTTAGCGTGGCTAACATTGTTACCTACCATAGGTCCTTTTCCTGTAATTTGGCAAATTCTTGACATAAATTTTTCCTTATGAAATAAAAATAATTTTTAGCATTATATCTAAAGCAAGCTTAAAAAAATCAAATATTGTCAAAAATACATAAAGAAAATTTGATAATAAGTATGATAAAATTATTTTTTAATATTATTGGAGATATAAAATGTATGTAGCGCCAAGTTTATTGTCTGCAAATTTTTTAAATTTAGAAAATGAGATTAAAGAAGTGTCTCAAGCAGGAGCTGATTTGTTGCATATTGATGTGATGGATGGACATTTTGTGCCAAATCTTACTTTTGGTCCTTGTGTGGTTGAAAATATTTCAAAAATTACTTCAGTGCCTCTAGATGTGCATTTAATGGTGCATAATGTTAGTAGTTTTGTAGATTTATTTATCCCAGTTAAACCAAAATTTATTAGCTTTCACTTAGAAGCTGAAAATCATCCTATTAGGGTATGTGAGTATATAAGAAAAAATGGTATTCATCCGGCCATTGTTTTAAATCCACATACCCCAGTTTCAAGTATAGAGCATATTTTAGAATTTGTAGATATGGTGCTTTTCATGAGTGTTAATCCAGGCTTTGGTGGGCAAAGTTTTTTACCTTTGGTATATGATAAAATTCGACAGTTGAGAGAAATGATAGATAAAAAAAATCTTAAAGTTTTTATAGAAGTAGATGGTGGGGTAAATGGTTTAAATGCGCCTGATTTAGATGAAGCAGGAGCTGATATTTTAGTCGCAGGTAATTATATCTTTTCCTCGCAAGATAAAAAAACAGCAATCAATTCTTTAAAGCTTGAATTTTGAGCCAACAACAAATCGATGATTTAATCATCAAGCTGAGTAAAGAAAATAAACCTTTTCCTTGGGTTTTAAAAGAGCTTGCAAAAATAGAAGAATTAAACCACTATGAATTTGATTTATATATTTTTGAGCTTTTAGGGTTAGGGGTAGAGCTTAATGCGCAAAATTGCTTGTGCTTAAAAAGTAAAAATACAAAAATAAAAGATGAGATTTTTTGTGTTGTGGATATTGAAAGTACCGGCGGGATAAAAAGTGGTCAAATTTTAGAAATAGGTGCGGTGAAAATTCAAAACTATAAAGAAATTGATAGATTTGAGAGTTTTATAAAAGTAGAAAGTATACCTGAAAATATTACAGAATTAACAGGGATTAGTTTGGATATGGTAGAAAATGCACCTTCTTTAAAAACTGTGCTAAATGATTTTAAATTGTTTTTAAAAGATAGTATTTTTGTAGCACACAATGTGCGTTTTGATTATCATTTTATATCTAAAGCTATGTATGAAAATGATTTTGGAGTGCTTTTAAATAGAAGATTATGTACAATTGATTTAGCTAAAAAGTGTATTGAAAGTCCAAAATACGGCCTTGATGCTCTAAAAGAGTTTTTGTGTATTGAAAGTAAGCATCATAGAGCCTTAAGTGATGCTTTGGCTGCAAGTGAAATTTTAAAATACTGTCTTAAAAAAATTCCTTTTTATATAAAAACTACCGAAGAATTGTTACATTTTAGCAAGCAAGCTAAAAATCAAATAAAAAAATAAATTCTGTTTTGTATTTATTGCTATACTTGCTTTGCATAAATGACGGGAGCTTGTGATACAGGCTGAGAGTAAGCTAAAAGCTTAGACCGCACCAGAACTAGGTAATGCTAGCGTTGGGATAATTTATCAACTACTCACATACCCTTCATTTATCCAAATTTTATTTTAAGGATAAATTTAAATGAAAACTCAAATGTCTTATGCAAAAGAAGGAATTTTCACAAAACAAATGCAAATTGTTGCACAAAAAGAGCAAGTAAGTGAAGATTTTTTGCTTGAAAACATAGCATGTGGAAAAATTATCATTCCTGCAAATATCAATCACAAAACATTAGATCCAAATGGTATTGGCTATGGACTTAAAACAAAAGTAAATGTTAATTTAGGTGTTTCAAATGATTGTGTAGATTATAGTGAAGAAATGAAAAAGGTAGAGTTAGCTCATAAATTTAATATAGAAGCTATTATGGATCTTAGCAATTATGGTAAAACTAGTCGTTTTAGAGATGAGCTAATTGTTACTTCAAAAGCTATGATAGGTACTGTACCTGTTTATGATGCGGTTGGATTTTTAGAAAAAGATTTAAAAGATATTAAGGCAAAAGATTTTTTAGATGTAGTGTATCATCATGCCAAAAGCGGAGTGGATTTTATGACAATTCATGCAGGGATAAATTCTCGTGCTGCTAGGGTTTTTAAAGAGTGTGATAGGATTACTAATATAGTTTCAAGAGGGGGTTCAGTTCTTTATGCTTGGATGCAAATGAATGATGCTGAAAATCCATTCTATGAATATTATGATGATTTGCTTGCTATATGTAAGGAATTTGATGTGACACTTTCTTTGGGCGATGCGCTAAGACCTGGTTGTGCCCATGATGCAAGTGATACAGCTCAAATTGCTGAACTTATAGAACTTTCATTACTAACCAAAAGAGCATGGGCTCAAGATGTGCAAGTGATGATAGAAGGACCTGGTCATATGGCTATTAATGAAATAGAAGCTAATATGCAACTTGAAAAAAGAATTTGCAACGGCGCACCTTTTTATGTCTTAGGACCATTAGTTACTGATATAGGTGCAGGATATGATCATATAAGTGGGGCAATCGGTGGAGCAGTTGCAGCAGCAGCTGGTGCTGATATACTTTGCTATGTAACTCCTGCTGAGCATTTAAGACTTCCAAATTTAGAAGATGTAAGAGATGGTATAGTAGCGACTAAAATAGCAGCTCACGCAGGAGATATAGCTAAACTTCCTAAAGAAAGAAAAATAGATGATGCGATGAGTAAAGCTAGACAAGATATCGATTGGGAAAAAATGTTTAAATTAGCAATCGATGGAGAAAAGGCTAAGAAAATGTTTAATGAAAGAAAACCTGATGAGCTTAATTCTTGCTCAATGTGTGGAAAAATGTGTGCTATGAATACTATGAATAAAATTTTAAAAGGTGAGGATGTAAGTTTGATAAAAGAATAAACCCTCGATTATGAGGGTTTATTTTGATTAATCTATCACTTTATAATTATAAGGTTTTAGATTTTTATCATCTTCAAGAAGTTTTGCTGGTGGATTACCATTTACTTCTTGATGTTTATAGTAGCGATCTCCTGCTTTGTTGCCATTTAGATCTACTTTATAGTGAATTTCGCCTGGATTTAATTTTTGAATATCTTCAAAACCTAAATTTGAAGTTTTGAAATCTTTAATGCCATTTTTGGCTGCAATTTCTACTAATTTAGTTTGTCCTTGTCTTGACATATCAACTGATTGTAAAAGCATTCTTGAAGCTTCTCTAGGATTGTGGAATCCTGTTGAGTTTTCAGCACCTACAAAGTCTGCTCTTACTTGAGATTTTCTATGTAGTTCTAATACTTCTTTTAATTCAGCTGAAATTTTAGCATCATCTGCTTTGCCATTGGTTTGGAATTTAGGCATTTTTCCAAGCTCTACACGAATAGTTTCTACATCTTTAATCAAGCTTACTAAAGAATATTCAGCTGTTCTTAAATCATGAGCTACTGAATTTTGAATATCTTTTACTTGTTTAGCTAAATAGCCTTCGCTTTGAGTATGGCAAGTTTTACAAGCTGAGTTGATATCAACTAAAGGTGATGTGATGTTGTGGTTAGTAACTTTCTTTGCACCTTTTCTAATGTAAGGCATATGGCAATCTGCACAACTTACTCCATTTGCAGCATGTACACCGCCACTATAAAGTTCGCTTTCTGGGTGTTGAATTTTTAGCATAGGCGCTTTGGTGATTTTATGAACCCAATCACTTGGGAAATTTTCTCTATTTTTTTCATAATAATCATCAAACATTTCTATTCTAAATGGCTCACCTTTTTTCCACTCACTCCAAGGAAATGCTAATTCTATACCATCAACTTCGATTTCAACCGGCTTATTACCATCTCTCCAAGAATCAAACTCATCATAAGTTTTCTGAGTACCATTCCACCATTTTTTAGAACTATCATTAGCTATACTTTCTCCGATAGTTTTTACTTTGGTGCCTGTTGGTTTGAAGTAGTATTCAACGTGACATTGAGAGCATACTAAAGTTCTCATTTCACTTCTTGAAGCTTTAATGCCTTGTTTTTCATCTGCTTCATAACCTCTTGAAATTAATGCTTTGATTAAAGCTGGTCTTGTAAGTCTTAAACTCATATCTGTTGGATTATGGCAATCTGCGCATGTTACACCCATTCTTTTTCCGCCATGAGGTCCACTGTGCTCAGGTGAGTTTTCTTTAGCTCCATTTACAGCTGGGATAGTTTTAACCATAGTCCAATATTTTGCAGAGTTAAATGCTACCCAATCACCTTTTGCAGTGTTGTTTAAAAGCCAAGGGGTCCATCCGCTATGACAATTCATACAAGCTGTTGGTTGGCCACCAAATCCTGTAAAACCGTGTGCGTTCAAGAAATCTTTATTGTTTCTAGCTGTATCCATTTGATCTACTTGAACCCAAAAGTGACCTCTTTCTTCATTAGCATCAATACTAAATGGATAGCCAGCCCAAAGAACAGTTAATTGTGGATAGCGAATTAGTTTTGAATAAGCTAAATTTCCACCAAATTCTGTTGCATTAGGTGCTTGTTTTTCCACTGCTGTATGCATGTCTAAATAATCAGGAAAATTCTTTCCCCAGTAGTCAAGAGTAGGATTTTCATCGCCGAGTTTTACGATTTCTTGAGAAATGATCCCACCTACTGAATCGTTTGTTTTGGCTGTGATATCTTGATTTAACCACAATACGCCTGCAATAGCTACTATAGTAGCACTAATAGCACTATATAAAATGCCTTTGTTATTCATTAAATACTCCTTTCATTTAAAATCCTCTCTTATGGCCAACACCTTGATGACAAGACACACAACTTAAAGCATTATCTTTATGTGGATCTAGAGTAGGGTTGATAGTGTTACTCGCAATTTCTTTGTGACATTCTATACAGTTATTTTGGACTATTTCTTTACTTTTTGCATTTGCACTTAAATGCGTAGGCAAAGAATCAAGTTTGAAAGTAAATGCATAAGCATGTCCTAAGCCACTTTGAGCTTTAGCAATCCATTTTTCAAAAAAGCTATGTGGTAAATGGCAATCATTACAGGTTGCTCTTGGTTTACCATCAACTTCTTTAGAGTGTGAAGCTTTTAAATAATCATTATAAACCTCGTTCATAATGTGACAATTATTACAGCTTTCACTGGCATCACTAAAATAAGAAGTGCCTTTAGCATTATGGAAAGTATACATTCCCACGCCTGCTAAAATTACAAGTAAGAAGAGGAAAACAGCAAAAAGTTTTGAGTTTGCTTTTTTCAAAGTCTCTCCTTTGAATGAAGTTTAAGTTACAAGAACTTAAGTGCAATTATATTACACTATAAAACCTAAAAAGTAAATATAAGTTTATTAATCATTTATTATTTTTTTAATAAGAGAAAAAAAGTATTATTTTTTTATATAATTTTATTTACTATTATAAAAATAAAATAAATTTTAATAAAAGAAATACTAAAATATTAAATACTAGAAAATAAGGTAGGTGTATTATGCAAATTCAACCATCAATGTATATTAATAGAGAACTTTCTTGGCTTGCATTTAACTCCCGTGTTTTGGATCAATGCTCTAAAGATCTTCCTTTGCTTGAAAAACTTAAATTTATTGCTATATACTGTACAAATTTAGATGAGTTTTATATGATAAGAGTAGCTGGATTAAAACAACTTTTTATAGCAGGAATAAGCACAGCAAGTAATGATGAAATGACCCCACTTGCGCAGCTTAAAGCCATTAGAAATTATTTGCATGAAGAAAAATATGTAGTAGAGCAGTATTTTACTAAAATTACTCAAGATTTAGAAAAAGAAAATTTATTTATTCGCTCTTATGAAGAACTTGATGAGGATTTAAAACAGCAATGTAACGAGCATTTTTTTTCTAATATTTTTCCTGTGATAGTACCTATTGCGGTTGATGCAACTCATCCTTTTCCGCATTTAAACAATCTTTCATTTTCTTTGGCGGTAAAGCTTTGTGATCCTATGCATCCTGAGCTTTTAAAATTTGGCATGATACGCATACCTAGAGTTTTACCAAGATTTTATCAAGTAAGTTCGAATATTTATGTGCCTATAGAAAGTATAGTGCGTCATCATACGGAGCATATTTTTCCTGGCTATAAGCTTTTATCATCTGCTGCTTTTAGAGTAACTAGAAATGCAGATATGGAGATAGAAGAAGAAGAGGCTGATGATTTTATGTTGATTTTGGAGCAGGGTTTAAAGCTTCGTAGAAAAGGTGCTTTTATACGCTTACAAATAGAAAAAGGCGCAGATGAGCAGTTGATTGAGTTTTTAAGTTCTCATATGAATATTTTTCATAAAGATATTTACGAATACAGCATACTTTTGAATTTACCATCATTATGGCAAATCATTTCTAATAAAGAATTTACACATTTATTAAACCCTGTATATACACCAAAGATTTTACCACCTTTTGGAGATAATGTATCTATTTTTAGCGCAATTGATAAACAAGATATATTGGCTATACAGCCTTATGAGAGTTTTGAGCCTGTGTATCAATTTATCAAAGAAGCAAGTAAGGATCCTAAGGTTGTTTCTATAAGAATGACTCTTTATAGGGTGGAAAAAAATTCAAACATAGTCCAAGCTTTAATTGATGCAGCAAGTGATGGTAAACAAGTTACTGTAATGGTAGAGTTAAAAGCACGCTTTGATGAGGAAAATAACTTGCACTGGGCAAAATCATTAGAAAATGCAGGAGCTCATGTAATATATGGAATTACAGGTTTTAAAGTGCATGCAAAAGTGGCTCAAGTGATTAGAAAAGAAGGGGAGAAATTAAAAATTTATAATCATTTAAGTACGGGTAATTATAATGCAAGTTCGGCTAAAATTTATACCGATGTGAGTTATTTTACTTCCAAAGAAGAATACTCTCAAGATACTACAACTTTTTTTCATATACTTTCAGGATATAGCAAAAGCCGTCGTTTAAAGACTTTATCAATGAGTCCAAAGCAAATCAAAGAAAGAATTTTAGATATGATAGCTACTGAAGCAAATCATGGAAAAGATGGAGTAATCATAGCTAAAATGAATGCTTTAGTAGATGGTGATGTGATTAAGACTTTATATGAAGCTTCAAATAAAGGTGTTAAAATAGATCTTATTGTACGTGGAATTTGCTGTTTAAGACCTGGAGTAAAAGGATATAGTGAAAATATAAAAGTTAGGAGTATAGTGGGAAAATATTTAGAGCATGCTAGAATTTTATATTTTAAACACACTGAGCCAAATTATTTTATTTCAAGTGCTGATTGGATGCCAAGAAATTTAGAAAGAAGACTAGAATTAATGACTCCTATTTTTGATGAGCATTCGCGTGCAAAACTAGCTCAAATTTTAAAATTACAATTAAGCGACAATGATTTGGCTTATGAGTTAGATAGCGAAGGAAGATATCGCAAGGTTGCTTTAAATGAAGCAGAAAAAGTTAATAATTCTCAGCAAATCTTAGAAGAATACATTAGTAGAATTTTTAATACCTTAAAAAAAGATACTGATCATAGTAGAGCAGCGCATTTAGCAACGAAGCTTTTTAGAGATAGCTAATCCTTGCTTTTTAGCAAGGATTATTTCCAACCTTCTATATAATTTTTAAGTTTTCTACCAACTTTTGGATGTTTGAGTTTTTTTATAGCTGAGCTTTCTATTTGTCTTACTCTTTCTCTTGTGACATTTAATTCTTTACCGATTTCTTCTAAGGTTCTATCACTTTCATCATCCATTAAACCAAAACGCATTCTAATAACAGCTTTTTCTCTATCATTAAGCTGATCTAAAACTTCATCAATTTGTTCTTTTAAATCATCTTTTAAGATATGATCCATAGGTGAAATTGAGGTTCTATCTTCTACAAAGTCTCCAAATTTACCATCATCTTCATTGCTAATAGGTGCTTCTAGAGAAATTGGTTCTTTAGTGATTTTAATCACTTGTTTTACTTTATCTACGCTAAGTCCTACTTCTTTAGCAATAATACTTACATCCGGTTCTTTACCTTCTTTTTGTAAATATTCACGAATGATTTTATTGATTTGATTAATAGTTTCTATCATATGAATAGGAATTCTAATCGTTCTTGCTTGATCGGCAATTGCTCTTGAGATGGCTTGTCTAATCCACCAAGTTGCATAGGTTGAAAATTTATAACCGCGTTTATATTCAAATTTATCTACCGCTTTCATTAAGCCTATATTGCCCTCTTGGATCAAATCTAAAAATGGTAATCCACGATTGGTATATCTTTTGGCAATGCTTACAACCAAGCGTAAATTTGATTTTGCCATTCTAGTTTTAGCCTCATCTGAGATTTTTTTACCGCGTTTGATTTGCTCTAAAATTTCTTTTAGTTGATCTTTTTCTAAATCAAAAGAATTTTGACTAGCCTCTTTGGTTTGAATGAGTTTTTTTATCTCCATATAAGTGCTTACCATGGTAGTTTCTAGTGCGCGTTCAGCGATTTCTTCTTTGCTAAGTTTGGTAATATCTTTTAAGATATCTTGGTGTCTTTGTTTTAATTCTTCTGAAAACATTGGCAAACGATATTCTAAGCGTTTTAATTCTTTGTCAAATTCTTCATCGCTTTTTAAAGCTGTTTCCATGGATTTTACGATTTCAGAGATAAGTTTTGAAGTTGGACCTAGATCCATCAGTTTTTCTTTTAATATATTTTTCTTAAAAGCAATTATGAGTTTATCTAATAATTCATCATCGTTTTTTTCTGCATTAATAGTAGATATGGTTTTTAACCATTCTTTTTTTGCCTTTTCTAATGCTTTAAAACTTTCTATAACTTTTAAGGTTCTTTCGTCTTCTTTTTTACTTGTTTTTTTAGGTTTTTTTTCGCTTGAGCTTTCATTTTCCTCGTTTTCATTTTCTTCTTCAGAGTCTATTTCATCATCACTCTTATCATCATCACTCTTATCATCATCTTCAAAGCTTTTAAAAAGCTCTTTTACTCTTCTTTCTCTATTAATCAAAGGTTCTTTGTAATCAAGTATAAAATCAATCAAATAAGGCACAGAACAAAAAGCATCAATGATAATGTCTTCACCTAATTCAATTTTTTTAGAAATTTCAACTTCTTCATCTTTATTTAAAAGAGCAATTTGTCCCATTTCTCTTAAATACATTCTCACAGGCGAGTCTGATCTGCTCCATTCTAATAAATCATTTTCATTGGCTAAATCAAATTCATTTTCCAAACTTGTATCTTGTAATTTTTGTTTTTCTTCTTGTAGTTTTTTTGCTTCTTCTAAATTTCTTTTTTTAGCAATTTCTGCTGAAGAAATTAATTCTACTTTGTATTTATCCATTAAATCACGGATTTTTTTTGCGCTTGTTGCATTTGGAAGCTTTGCAAAATACTTGACAAGTTTTTCATATGTGATATAATCTTTAGAATTTTCTTTGAAAAGTTCTTCTAAAACATTGGTTTCATTAGCCATGGATACCCCTTGTATTTAAGTAATGAGTGTAAAACTAAATATTATGCCTAAAGATTAATTAAAAACAAATAAAAACATTTTGGAACAACTTTTGCTTCGTTAGTGAAAAATTAAGATTTTAGTTAGGAAAAACAATGCAAAATGGGTATTATCAAGCCACCGGTGCTATGGTTACGCAGTTTAATCGCTTAGATGTTGTAACTAACAATCTAGCAAATGTAAATACAAGTGGCTATAAAAGAGATAATGTTGTTATTGCAGATTTTAAAAGGATTTTTAAAGAAACTCAAGATGAGTTACCTATACAAAATCACACAAGAGATGCTGCAAGATTTGTAAATACAACTATAGATAGAGTTCCACAAGTTAATCACGTCTATACAAATTTTAGCGTAGGTTCTATGAAAATGACACATAATCCTTTAGATTTAGCTCTTACTCGTGAGGATACTTTTTATTTAATTAAAACAAACAATGGCGAGGTAAGATTAAGTCAAGATGGAAATTTCCAGCTTGATGATGAGGGATATTTGGTAAATCGTCAAGGATATAGAGTTTTAAGCAGTGATTATTTTAATAATCCTGAAAATGATGGCATACGCATAGGGGATTCTACTTCTTTTATTAATGTGGATAAAAATGGAATCATTAGTGCATCTAATCAAGATATAGCAAGATTATTCGTCGCACAAGTTGATGATTTAAGAGATTTACAAAAAGATGGCGATAATATGTATAAAATCGATAATTTAAACAAAATTAGAGATTTGCCAAATTCAAATGCCATAAAGCAGGGTTTTACTCAAGGATCTAATGTTAATCCAGTTACAGAAATGGTAGGATTAATCGAAGCAAATAGAATGGTTGAGATGTACCAAAAAGTTATGACATCTCATATGGATGATTTAAATCAAGAAGCTATTAACAAATTAGCAAGTACTAAATAAAACTAAGGATAGATAAAATGTTAAGATCATTATATACAGCAGCATCAGGGATGGTATCACAACAAACACAAATTGATGTAACTTCAAATAATATTTCAAATGTTAATACAGTAGGTTATAAAAAATCGCGTGCAGAATTTGCAGATTTGATGTATCAAACGATGAAATACGCAGGTACTTCAACCTCAAGCACCACAAAACACCCAAGTGGTATAGAAGTGGGTCTTGGCTCAAGAGTGACAGCTGTGAGTAAAATTTTTAGTGAAGGTAGTTTAAAGCAAACTTCAACTTCAGGTCTTGATATGGCAATTGCTGGTAATAATGGCTTTTTTCAAATTCAAATGCCTGATGGAACTATAGCTTATACTAGAAATGGTCAATTTACTAAAGATGCTGAAGGAAATATAGTAAATTCAGATGGTTATAGACTTTTGCCGGAAATGACTATACCTGAAGATGCTACAGCTATTAACGTAGCAAGTGATGGAACAGTTTCTGTTATGCAACCAGGAAATACAGCAGAAACTCAAATAGGTCAAATTGAACTTGTTAATTTTATTAATCCCGCAGGTTTACATGCTTTAGGGGATAATCTTTTAGTAGAAACTGATGCAAGTGGAGCGCCTATTGCAGGTATAGCAGGTGAGAATGGATTTTCTGTTATCAAACATGGCTTTGTGGAACTTAGTAATGTTCAGCTTGTAGAAGAAATGACTGATCTTATTACAGGACAAAGAGCTTATGAAGCTGGCTCAAAGGCAATCACTACAAGTGATGATATGCTTGGAATTGTAAATCAATTAAAACGCTAGAATTAACTAGCGTTTTATAATATGCAAAAAATATTAAAAAAAATACTAAAAAACTCCTATTTATAAATACTTATAAAATATTCTTTTTATAATTTAAATTTAAACTAATCATAGTAATATTATATTTATGTATTCTTTATATACATAAATAAAACAATAACGAGGGATATAATGAACAGAAGAGACTTCATTAAAAATACCGCTATTGCTAGTGCTTGTGGTGTTGCGGGTCTTAGTGTTCCAAGTAGTGTGCTTGCAAATACTGAGAATAAATGGCGTTGGGATAAGGCTGTTTGTAGATTTTGTGGTACAGGCTGTGGAATTTTAGTTGCAAGTTTAGATGGCAAAATTGTTGCTGTAAAAGGAGATCCAGCAGCTCCGGTAAATCGTGGGTTAAATTGTATTAAAGGTTATTTTAATGCAAAAATTATGTATGGAGAAGATCGCTTAGTAACACCTTTACTTCGTGTAAATGCAAAAGGTGAGTTTGATAAAAAAGGAAAATTCCAACAAGTTTCTTGGCAAAGAGCTTTTGATGAAATGGAAAAACAATTCAAAAAAGCCTATAAAGAAAAAGGTGCTGAGGGAATTGGAATTTTTGCAAGCGGTCAATATACTATACAAGAAGGATATGCTGCTGCAAAATTAGTAAAAGCTGGTTTTAGATCAAATAATATAGACCCAAATGCACGTCATTGTATGGCTAGTGCTGTTGTTGGTTTTATGCAAACTTTTGGGGTTGATGAGCCTTCTGGTTGTTATGATGATATAGAGCTTACTGATACTATTATTACTTGGGGTGCAAATATGGCAGAAATGCATCCGATTTTATGGTCAAGGGTGAGTGATAGAAAATTAAGCAATTTAGATAAAGTTAAAATCGTAAATTTATCTACTTTTTCTAATAGAACCTCTCATATAGCAGATACTGAAATCATTTTCAAACCAAATACCGATTTAGCCATTTGGAATTATATAGCAAGGGAAATTGTTTATAATCATCCTGAAGCTATGGATAAAGAATTTATTGAAAAACATTGTATTTTTACAACAGGTTATGCTGATATTGGTTATGGAATGAGAAATAATCCAAACCATCCTAAATTTAAAGCAAGTGAAAAAGATACCGTAGCAAAACAAAATGCTATTATTGTAGATGAAGAAGAAGCAGTATCTTTGGCTTATTTGGGGGTAAAAGCAGGCGATAAATTTGAAATGAAACACCAAAGTGCTCCTGATGCGCATTGGGAAATTTCATTTGAAGATTTCAAAAAAGCTTTAGAGCCTTATACGCTTGATTATGTTGCTAAAGTTGCTAAGGGTAATGAAGATGAAAGTATAGAAGAATTTAAGAAAAAACTTCAAGAATTAGCAAATTTATATATAGAAAAAAATAGAAAAGTTGTAAGTTTTTGGACTATGGGCTTTAATCAACACACAAGAGGTACTTGGGTAAATGAGCAAGCTTATATGGTGCATTTTTTACTTGGTAAACAAGCCAAGCCAGGTAATGGTGCTTTTTCATTAACAGGACAGCCAAGTGCTTGTGGAACTGCAAGAGAGGTAGGGACTTTTTCACACCGTTTGCCTGCTGATATGGTGGTTGCAAATCCTAAACACAGAGAAATTAGTGAAAAAATTTGGAAAGTTCCTGCAAAAACAATCAATCCTAAACCAGGCGCTCCATACTTAAAAATCATGAGGGATTTAGAAGATGGAAATATCAAATTTGCTTGGGTGCAAGTAAATAATCCTTGGCAAAATACGGCTAATGCAAATCACTGGATAGCAGCAGCTAGAGAAATGGATAATTTTATCGTTGTGAGTGATTGTTACCCAGGAATTAGTGCTAAGGTGGCAGATTTAATTTTACCAAGTGCTATGATTTATGAAAAATGGGGTGCTTATGGTAATGCTGAAAGAAGAACTCAACACTGGAAACAACAAGTATTGCCTGTAGGTGAAGCTATGAGCGATACTTGGCAAATCATGGAATTTTCAAAACGCTTTAAGTTAAAAGAAGTTTGGGGTGAAACTAAGGTAAATGATAAACTTACTCTGCCAAGTGTTTTAGAAGAAGCTAAAGCTATGGGTTATAGCGAAGATGATACTTTATATGATGTATTATTTGCTAATAAAGAAGCAAAATCTTTTAAAGCTAAAGATAATATTGCAAAAGGATTTGATAATTCTGAAGTATTTGGCGATGAGAGAAAAGTTGTAGGTAGTGATGGTAAAGAATTTAATGGATATGGATTTTTTGTACAAAAATATCTATGGGAAGAATACCGCAAATTTGGCTTGGGTCATGGACATGATTTAGCTGATTTTGATACTTATCATAAAGTAAGGGGCTTAAGATGGCCTGTAGTAAATGGTAAAGAAACTCAATGGAGATTTAATACTAAATTTGATTATTATGCTAAAAAAGCTGCTCCAAATTCAGACTTTGCGTTTTATGGTGATTTTGCTAAAGAATTGCCAAAAGGAGATTTACTAGCTCCACAAACTAAAGAAAAATATAGTTTAAAAAACAAAGTGAAAATTTTCTTTAGACCATTTATGAAAGCACCTGAAAGACCAAGCAAAGAATATCCATTCTGGTTATGTACTGGTAGGGTTTTAGAGCATTGGCATAGTGGAACTATGACTATGAGGGTTCCTGAGCTTTTCCGTGCAGTACCTGAAGCACTTTGTTATATGAATGAAGATGATGCTAAGGCGATGAAAATCAATCAAGGCGACATCGTATGGGTAGAATCACGCCGTGGTAAAGTAAAAGCTAGAGTAGATTTTCGTGGTAGAAATAAACCTTCTAAAGGCCTTGTGTATGTGCCTTGGTTTGATGAGAATGTGTATATAAATAAAGTTACACTAGATGCAACTTGTCCATTGTCTAATCAAACAGATTTCAAAAAATGTGCCGTAAAAATTACTAAAGCATAAAAATGAAAAATAGAAGAGAATTTTTAGCCTTTGCTTTCAAGCTTTTATGTATAGGAAGCGGAAGTGCATTTTTGGCAAGTTTAGCATTTAGCTCAAATCAGGAGTATTTTTTAAGACCTCCTGGAGCAGATGATGAAAAAGAGTTTTTGTCAAAATGCATACGATGCGGACTTTGCGTAAAAGCCTGTCCTTATGATGTTTTGAAGCTAGCAAATTTAAAAAATAGTGCTAAAAATGGCACACCTTTTTTTGTAGCAAGAGAAAATCCTTGCAGGTTATGTGAGGATATGCCTTGTATAAGAGATTGTCCTACAAATGCGCTAGATCATAAATATCTAGAGCAAAAAGATGGAATTTATAAAACAAAAATGGGTATAGCTATAATTGATAGTGCAAGTTGTGTTGCTTATTGGGGAATTCAATGTGATGCTTGTTATAGGGCTTGTCCTTTAATAGATAAAGCATTAAAACTTGAAACAAAACGCAATGAAAGAACCGCAAAGCACGCATTTTTACTACCTGTGGTAGATCATGAAGTGTGTGTTGGATGTGGGATTTGTGAAAAAGCTTGTATAACACAAAAAGCAGCTATTAGAGTTTTGCCTAGAGAATTTGTTTTAGGAAAAGCTGGGGATAATTACATCAAAGGTTGGGATGAAAAAGATGAAAAACGTTTGCAAGATGTAAACACAGATAAAAATTTCAATAAAAACAAGGCTAAAGATTATCTTAATGATGGAGAATTGCTATGAAATATCTTATTTTAAGAAGAATAGTGCAATTGTCTATTTTAACTTTTTTTTCTTTTGGTGTATTTAATTTTATATTAAAAGGAAATTTAAGCTCTTCGGTTTTATTTTCTTCGGTGCCACTAAGTGATCCTTTTGCATTTATTCAACTTGCTTTAGCAAGTTTGCAAGTAGATTTAATGGCTTTAAGTGGTGCTTTAATAGTATTTTTATTTTATGCTATTTTTGCTGGAAGAGCTTTTTGTGCTTGGGTTTGTCCTGTGAATATCATTGCTGATTTTGCCTATTTTATTAGAAATAAATTTGGCTTTAATCAAGCAAGAGTTTTTAATGTAAATAAAAATTTACGTTATTATGTTTTAGCTTTTGTTTTGATTTTTTCTTTTCTTTTTTCTTTTCCTGTTTTTGAGGAATTTTCTTATATAGGAATAATCCAAAGAGGGATTATTTTTGGCGGTGTTTCTTGGCTTTTTGTAGCTTTGATTATTTTTTGTATAGATACATTTTTTAGTCCAAGATTTACTTGTTCGCATTTTTGTCCTTTAGGGGCTTTTTGGGCTTTAGGTTCGCATTTTTCATTACTAAAAGTAAGATATAACTTGCAAAAATGTACTAAGTGTTACAAATGCCTTGGAGTATGTCCTGAAAAGCAAGTACTTTGGATGATAGGCAAAGAAAATCAAGATATAAAATCAGGTGAGTGTATAAGATGTGGAAAATGTATTGATGTTTGCGGCGATGATGCTTTAGGTTTTAGTATAATAAATTTAAGGAGAGAAAATGAAAAATAAAATCTTTTTATCCTTAGCAGCAGCTGTTTTAATAAGTGCTTGTGGGCTTGCTGTTAAAAGTGTTGATTCAAAAGATATAGGTTTAAGAAAAACAAGTTTAGAAAGTGAAAATGTAGAGTTGTTGGATGCTAAATACTCTCAAGCTTTAGCTGGTGAATCTGTTTTGATTGAGAGGTCATTTGAAAATGCTCCACCATTGATTCCACATACCTTAGAGGATATGCTTCCAATTACCAAAGATAATAATATTTGCTTAAGTTGCCATGATAAAGCAGTAGCAAAAGACTTAGCTGCGACAGCACTTCCAAGTAGCCATTATTTTGATTTAAGAAAAAATAAATCTACTAAAGATATGGTAAGTGATGCAAGATTTAATTGTACGCAATGCCATGTGCCGCAAAGTGATGCTAAACCTTTAGTGGGAAATAGCTTTGAAGCTAAATTTAAAAGCGAGGAATCAAAGAGAAAATCTAATTTCTTAGATGTTTTAAATGAAGGTGTAAAATAAAATTATGAAAAAAATATTTTTAATCTTGTTAGTGAGTATTTATGTATTTAGCTATGAGCTTAAACTTGATTCAAATTTAAATGCTTTAAAACTTACTGATGATAGTTTGTTTATAGGACTTGATAATGGAGAAATAAACCAATATTTCATTAAAGATAAAAAAATGCAAAAAATTACTCAACTTGATAAGATTAAAAATTTTTACGAAGAAAATCTTAGCCCTAGAATTTATAGTATTGATTACTTAAATGGGGCTATTTTGATTTTAAGTGAAGGTGATTTTGGAAGCAAAAAACTACATGTTTATAAAAATAAACAACTTTTAAGCTATGATTTAGCTAATGATGGGGTAAAAAAGGCTTTGTTTTTAGATGATAATACTATTTTATTGGCCTTGCTAGGTTCTAATATAGAGCTTTTTGATCTAAAAACAAAAAGTGTTGTAAAAAATTTTACTTTTTCTAGTTCAAGTTTAAGCGATGTGGTTTTAAATGAAACTAAAACTCAATTAGTGGCAGGTTTTGAAAGTGGTGAAATAATACTTTTTGATGTGAAAAAGTGGCAAAAAATAAAAAATTATAAGAGTATTCATAAGGATAATATCTATCAACTTGATTTTAAAAACACAATTATTGCAAGTTGTAGCACTGATAGAAAATTAGGTATAATACAAAATGATCAAGAAAAAAATATAGAAAGAGATTTTTTGATTTATACTTGTGCTTTAAATAAAGATGGATCAATAGCAGTTTTTGGAGATAATGAAAAAAATATCATAGAACTTATAGATACTAAAAATTTAAAAACGATAAAAAAATTCCAAAATAAAGATTTTTTGCTAGAATATCTTATATTTTTAAACGAGCATGAGTTTATTAGTGCAGGTTATGAAAACAAAATTATATTTTGGAGTATAGATGAATCTTTCTAGTGTGTTGATTTTAACTAAAGAAGAAAAATTAGAAAAACTTAAAGAGCAAATTCAGCAAACACCTTGTTGTAGCGTGGAATTAGCTCAGGATGAAAAAATTATAGTGGTAATAGAAAGTGAAAATTTAGATGATGAGTTAAAAGCATATAAACAATTAGAACAACTTGATGGGGTGGTGAGTATTAATATGGTTTTTTCTTATCAGGATTTAGACGAAGAAAGAGAGAAAATTTTAAAAGCAAATTTTGAAGCAAATACTTTTGATGAGAATTTAAAAAAAGATAATATAGAATACTATGGTAATGTCTTTAGGAAGTATTGATTATGGTTTTTTTAATACCTTTGATAGCGATCATATCTTCTATTTTTATTATTGATCATTTTTATTTTTCTAAAGAAAATGAAATAATAAAAGAGCAAAAACAAATAGAACAAAAAGATACTAAGCAAGATAAACAAAAATATCTTGAAAATATATTAAATCAAAAATAATCATGCACACACAAATTTCATATAAAAAATTCTTTTGGATTAATATTTTAGTTGTAATTACCCTTGCTTTAAATTTAAGAGCACCTATAACCTCTATAGGTCCCATGATAGAATATATCCAAGAATATTACAATATAAATTCCGCTTTAGCAGGTATGCTAACAACCTTACCTTTGATAGCTTTTGGTCTTATACCTTTTTTTGTAGCGTATTTTTCGCAAATTAAAGCTTTGTTTTTTGCTTTAATTTTGATTGTTTTTGGAGAGTTTATTAGAAGTTATGGGGGTAATATAGGTTTATTTTCTGGGGTTTTTCTAATCGGAGCAGGCATTGCAATAGCTAATGTTTTATTGCCTTCTTTTGTAAAAGAAAAATTTGCAAAAAATGCTTATAAAATAATGGGTTTATATGGTTCAATTATGGGTTTATCTTCAATTGCTGGAGTAGCTTTATCACTTCCTTTGCTTAAAATTTTTGAAGTACCTCAGGCTATGTTTTTTTGGGTTGTTTTAGCTTTGATTGCTTTGATTTTTTATTTTCCACATTTGAAAAACAAAAGATTATTGCGTCCTAAAAAGAAAAATATCAATAAAATAAATCTTTTTTTAAATTTAACAGCTTGGAAAGTTACTATTGTAATGGGATTACAAAGTTTTTTATCTTATAGTCTTTTTGCTTGGCTTAGTGTGATGATAAGTGAAAAAGGTTTTGGAATTGATTTTGGTTCTAATGTTTTATTACTTTCTCAAATCATAGGCATGCCTGTGGCATTTTTATTGCCTATTGTTTTAGGAAAACTAAGAGCTCATGCTGAGAGTTTTGTTATTGTACTGTTGGGATTTTTGTATGTTTTAAGTTTTATTTTAGTGTTTTTTTGTGATGTAAAATTAGTGTTATTATTAGCAGCTATTTTTTTAGGTTTTGCATCTAGTGGGGTTTTTACAATTTCATTATTGTTTATTGCTATAAAAAGTTCAAATTCTTTTATAGCAGCTAAACTTTCTGCCATGTCACAAGGCATAGGGTATTTAATAGCAGCTCAAGCACCTTGGATTATAGGTATGCTCCATGATAATTTTAGAAATTTCACTTCAGGCTTTATTATGCTTATTGTAGTAGCTGTAATACTTAATATTTTTGTATTTTTAGCTTATAAAGCTCCTGTGATTAAGTAAAAATTAAAATAAATTAAAGTCTTTTTTGTTAGAATTTTGACATTTTATTTTTTTGTGAGTTGATAATGCGATATACGGTAACAGAAGCCTCTATTTATGAAGCACAAGGTTTAAAAGATGAAGCTTTGGAGATTTATAAAAATATATTAAAGCAAGATCCGCAAAATAAAAATGCCATTGATGCTATAAGGCGTTTAAGTGGTTTGCGTTCTAATCATGAAGATTTAAATTATGATATGCTTGATTTTTTTGTCAATATGAAAAGTGAAGAAGAAATCAATGAATTTAAAAGGTGGTTGATAAAACTATGAATATAGAAGATTTAGCAAAAATGGCCATAAGTGAAGTTAATTCAGAATTAGATAACAAAAAAAGTAAAAATGATGAATTTGCTCCTATGGTAGAAGAAATTACTCAAGAAAAAAGTGTTAATACTCAAGAGAAAAAAATCAAAGAAGAAATTAGCAAGGTTACGCAAGAGCTAATCCAGGAATTAGATGATTTAGAAGTAAAAGTAAAAGATGAGAAGCAAAATGTCGCTATTAAGGTTGAAGCTTTAGAAGGAAAAGAAGAAAGCATTATAAATAATGAAGAATTTTTCTTAAAAAATCTTAGAGAGCGTATCTTGGTTTTATTTGAAGGATTAAAAAACACCAAAGATGAGCATATGGAAAAAAGATTAGATATGACCATTACTTTTTTAGAGTTTTTGCTTGCAAAGATTGAAGATAGACTTAAAAAATGACCAAGATTTTTTAAGTATTAAAAATATACTTAAGCCTTACACACGAAGGGCTTATTTAGTAGGTGGTTGTGTAAGGAATTCTTTTTTAGATTTATCTAGCGATGATTATGATATAGAAATTTATGATATTGAGCCTAAGCTTTTTGATGAGCTTATGCAAAAACTTGGTGCAAATGGAGTGGGAAAAAGTTTTTTTGTATATAAATATAAAAAATTTGATTTAGCTCTAGCACGTTATGAAAATAAAATTTCTACAGGTCATAGAGGTTTTGAGGTTAAAGTTTGCAATGATGAGCAAGAAGGCGCTAAAAGAAGGGATTTTACCATTAATGCATTGATGGTAAATATTTTTGATTTTGAATTTTTAGATTTTTTTAATGGTTTACAAGATTTACAAGAAAAGACTATAAGGCATATTGATGATAAAAGTTTTATTGAAGATAGTTTAAGAGTGCTTCGTGGAATTTCTTTTGCATGTAGGTTTGATTTAACAATTGCAAAAGAAAGTTTAAAATTAATGCAAACTATGGATATAGGTGATTTATCTAAAGAGCGTATTAATAATGAACTTTATAAAATTTTTAAAACTTCAAGATTAAATAAAGCTTATGAGTATTTTAAAATTTTAAATTTAGAAGAAAAAATCTTTTTTTATCAAAGCTGTAATGAAGAATTTGAAAGACTTTTAGAGCAAAGTCAAAAATTAATTTGTGATGAGGCTTTGTTTTTGTATTTGTATTTGAATTTTTTTCATATAAATAAAGAGATTTTTTTTAAAAAAACAAAATTAAAAAAAGAACTATTAAAAAAATGTGAACAAGAGTTTATTTTGGGTAAAATTGATGATTTTAATTTAGCTAAAATTGCTTTGAAAATGCCACTTTGTAAATGGCTTGGGCTTTGGGATAATGAGCGTATAACACAAGCAAAGAAATTAAATTTATATCATCATACTTTTGAAAGTAAAATAAGTGCAAATGATTTACTAAAGGAAGGATTTAGTGGGAAAGAGCTTGGGATTGAGCTTGAAAAAAGAAGATTACAAGAATTAAAAAACTATATAAAGGAGTAAAAATGAATGAATATATTTTAAAAATTTCAAGTAGTGATGAAAAAGGATTGATTTATAGAATTTCAGATGTTATTTTTAAATATAGAATCAATATTATAAAAAATGATGAATTTGTTGGAGAAGATCGTTTTTTCTTTAGGGCGCATTTAGAAGGTGAGCTTGATATAAAAGCTTTTAAAGGAACGCTTGAGGCCATGCTTCCTGATAATGCACAAATTGAAATTACACCAAAGAGAAAAAAAGATATTATTGTTTTAGCTACCAAAGAAACTCATTGTTTAGGTGAATTGCTTATCCGTCAATTTAGTGGCGAATTTAATGCAAATATTAAAGCAGTTATTGCAAATTATGAGGTATTAAAACCTTTGGTGGATAAATTTAACATACCTTTTCATACTATTTTAGCACAGGACTTAAGTAGGCAAGAGCATGAAGAAAAATTACTAGAGTGTTTAAAGCAATATGAGTTTGATTATATTGTTTTAGCAAAATATATGAGAATATTATCTCCATCTTTTGTAGAACATTTTGAAGGAAAGATTATTAATATCCACCATTCTTTTTTACCTGCATTTATAGGAGCTAATCCTTATAAGCAAGCTTATGAAAGAGGAGTTAAGATTATAGGCGCAACAGCACATTTTGTAAATAATAACTTAGATGAGGGACCAATTATCACCCAAGATGTTATACCGGTTACTCATGAATATTCTTGGCAGGCTATGCAACAAGCAGGACGTAATGTGGAAAAAAATGTTTTTTCTAAGGCTTTGGATTTGGTGTTTGATGATAGGATTTTTATACACGAAAATAAAACAATAGTGTTTTAAATTTTTGATGCCTTTTTGGCATCAAAAATTAGCAAGAATAACAAGTTTTAAACTCATATGCAGTTGGTCTAGCTTCTACAGGCCATACTTGAGTTTCAAATTTCATATGTTGATAATCATCAATAAACACATCACTCATAACAGGCTTTAAGAAAGCGTTTTTTCTAATGAGTGCTTCTAAAGATCCTCTTAAAGTGTGAGGTAATTGCTCTATACCTTTTTCTCTAATTTCATCTAGGGTTAGTGCAAATAAATTTTCATCCATAGGGCCAACCGGTATAGTTTTGTTTTTAATACCATCAAGTCCTGCCATAAGCAAGCTTGTAAAAGCTAGGTAAGGGTTAGAAGTGCTATCAGGAAATCTTATTTCTACTCTTGCGCTTTTTTCATTAATACCATAAGGAACGCGACAACTTGCAGAGCGATTTTGACAAGAATAAGTTAAAATGCAAGGTGCTTCAAAACCTGGAACTATTCTTTTATAAGAATTTGAACTAGGGTTAGTAAATGCGGCAACACTTCTTGCGTTAGCTAAAATTCCACCGATGTAATTAATCGCACATTCGCTTAATTTTCCATAACCTTCTTTGTTATAAAATAAATTTGCCCCATCTTTCCAAAGGCTCATATGCACATGCATACCACTTCCATTATCTCCATAGAGTGGTTTTGGCATAAAGGTTGCAGTTTTTCCATTTAAATGTGCGACCATTTTCACTACATATTTATAAATTTGTACATTATCAGCAGCTTCAACTAAATTTCCAAATTCTACACCAATCTCAGCTTGCCCTTGTGCTACTTCATGATGATGTACGAAAGTTTTTAAACCCACTCTTTCTAAAACTTGTACCATTTCAGCTCTAATATCTACACTAGAATCAATAGGACTTACAGGAAAATATCCGCCTTTATTTCTTGGGCGATGTCCGCTATTATAACTATCTGTGAAATCTTTATTATCATTCCACTCACCTTCTTCAGTATCTACTTCATATTTTGCACAATGAGAAGAATCAACTATTTTTACATTATCAAAAATAAAAAATTCATTTTCAGGACCAAAATAAGCAGTGTCAGCGATATTGCTTGTGCTTAAGTGTTGCATTGCTTTTTTGGCAATACTTCTTGGACATTTTTCATACATTTGATCTTTGTAAATATCATATACATCACAAATTACTATGATAGTAGGATCTGCTGTAAATGGATCTAAAAACGCACTTTCTACATCAGGTTTTAAAATCATATCCGATTTTTCTATAGGTTGCCAACCGTGCAAAGAGCTTGCATCAAAAGGAATTCCATTTTCAAAAGTTTTATTATCAATTGCTTTTATATTATAAGTGATATGGTGCCAAGTACCTATCATATCAGTAAATCTAAAATCAACAAACAAAACTTCATGTTCTTGGCAATAGCTAAAAAACTCGTCAATGTTATTTACAAACTTACCCATTTTTTCTCCTTTTTACCAGGTTTTAATTTATTTTTTAAGATTGTAGTATATTTTTTTTAAATTAAGTTTAAATTAATATTTTTTTTATAGTCAAATATAAAAAAATGTTATTTTGTATAAAAAAACTAAAATTAATATTGATTTATATTTTTTTGTAATATAATCTCGCATTAGTTTTTTTATTATTAAAAAAGGTGTAACAATGACTCAAGAAGAATTAGATGCTTTAATGAATAGCACTGAAGACTTAGATCTTGACTCTGCGGAGGATGTGGAAGTAAAACCTGAGACAGATTATGAAGATGAGGAAAAAAATCAGCAAATTGTAAATGATATGATTAATGGTGATTATAAAGCAAGGGCAGATATGGCTTGGCCACCACCACCACCTAGTAAAGAACATAAAGTTGTACATCAACTCGATGATGTTACAAGAGATAGCGAAATCAAAGCAACTGAAATGATGGAAAAATTAGAAGCTATTAATGATTTTTTTGCAAATTCAGAAAATGAGCTTTGTGTAATTAGTGATGCTTTAAATAAAAATATAGAAATTTTTGAAAAACTAAATGCAAAATTTCCTAATGTTACAAGCTTTAAAGAGGCTATAGAAACTAATAATAATGCTAAAAATATTATAGATGAAATTACAGGTTGTTTGCAAACTGGGCAAGATGAGGTTATGATGGCAATGGATGCTATGCAATATCAAGATATTCATCGTCAAAAAATTGAGCGTGTTATTAATGTTATGAGGGCCTTAAGTAGATATATGAGTAGTTTATTTGAGGGTAAAATTGATGATGAAAAACGCGTAGGATCGGCTGTACATATCCAAGGTGATACAACTACAGATGTTGTAAGTAATGATGATATTGAGGCATTAATCGCAAGTTTAGGAAAAAAATGATTATTCCTGAAATAGTAGCTCCTGCGGGAAATTTTACAAAATTAAAAATAGCATTAGCTTATGGGGCTGATGCTGTTTATGCAGGAGTGAGTAATTTTTCATTAAGAGCAAGAACTGCTAGAGATTTTAATTATGAAACTTTTAAAGAAGCTATTGATTATACGCATGCAAGAGGAAAAAAAATTTATGTAACCATTAATGGTTTTCATTTTAGTTCGCAAATTGAGGGTTTAAAAAGACATATTTTAAAATTAAAAGAAATGAAACCTGATGCTTTTATAGTAGCTTCTGTAGGTGCTATGCGTTTAGTTAAAGAACTTGCACCTGAAATTAATCTTCATGTATCCACCCAAGCTAATATTTTAAACTATTTAGACGCTCAAGTTTATAAAGATATGGGTGCAAAGCGTGTTGTTATAGCAAGGGAGCTTGGCTTAAAAGATGCAAAAGATTTAAAAAATAATTGCGATATCGAGCTTGAAAGTTTTGTCCATGGTTCTATGTGCTTTGCGTATTCTGGTAGATGTTTAATAAGTTCAGTGCAAAGTGGACGCATGAGTAATCGTGGATCATGTGCAAATGATTGCAGATTTAATTATGAGCTTTATGCGAAAAATCCAGAAACAAATACGCTTTTTAGATTAGAAGAAGATGAAAATGGCACACATGTATTTAATTCTAAAGATTTAAATTTAAGCTCATATATTCAAAAAATTATGCAAGAAAATTGTATTCATGCTTTTAAAATAGAAGGAAGAACAAAAAGTGAGTATTATGTAGCTTTGACTACAAGAACTTATAAAATGGCAGTGCAAGATGTATTGCAAAATACTTTTGATGCTGCTAAATATGAAAAAGAAATTCATACTTTAAAACACAGAGGTTTTACGGATGGATATTTAGTTTCAAGAGCTTATGAAAAAACCGATTCTATTAATCACGATACAAGCATAGAAGAAGGAACCCATCAAGTGCATGCTATTAGTGAAGATGGTGAGTTTTTTAAATGTAAAGGCAAGATAGAATTAAACAAAGAATATGAAATTTTAACCCCGGTTAATTCTAATATAGAATTAGGAGAAAATAAATTAGGTTTAATTTATGAAAATGATGGTAAGAAATTTATAGTTTTTAAACAATTATTAGCTAAAAATAATAAAGAATTTAGTGAAATTCATAGTGGTAATGAAAACGAAATTACTTTGCCATTTAAGCTTCCAGAATTTAGCTTTTTAAGAAGGAGTGTTGAATGAAATTTGTTTCTATATTGATGGGAAGTAAGAGTGATTATGATGTGGTAAAAGAAGCTTTGGGAATTTTGGAAAAATTTGATGTTAAATATGAAATCTTAATCACTTCAGCTCATAGAAGTCCTCAAAGAACCCAAGAATACATTAAAAACGCAGAAGAAAAAGGTGCTAAAGTATTTATCGCCGCAGCGGGTATGGCGGCACATTTAGCAGGAGCTATTGCAGCACACACAACAAAACCTGTTTTAGGTATACCTATGCCAGGAAGTAATTTAGCAAGTATGGATTCTTTATTTTCTACTGTGCAAATGCCAAGTGGAATTCCTGTTGCAACTGTAGCTATAGGTAAAGCAGGGGCTATTAATGCAGCTTATTTAGCTGTACAAATTTTGGCAATAGAAGATGAATCTTTAGCGCAAAAATTATTAGAAGATAGACAAAAACAACAAGAAAAATTAATCCAAGATTCCAATACAATTGAAGTTTTTCTTTAAGGAGCATATATGCAAACTTACTTGGAATTAAAAGAATTTTGCCAATTAGTGCATTTATCTGAAGATGTTGTAAAAGGAATGATGGCAAATGGTGCTTTAAATTTCAAAGAAGAAGAGGGTAAAATTTATATAGAAGCCAACCAAGGAACTTTTAGCGTGGTGCCTATGAGTTCAAAACAACCTGCTATGGTAAACTCTATGACTTTAGCAGGAGAAAGTTTTGTAGAAAAAACCATAGGAACTATTTTAAATTTACATGAAAAAGTTCTTGATGCTAAGGATGAGACCTTAGAAGCTTTAAAGGGTGAGAATAAATTTTTAAAAGATGCTCTTTATTCTATGCAAGAACTTTATGATGAGGATAGAAAAACCATAGAAAATCTTAACGAGCAACTTAAATATGCACGCAATGAAGTGGAATTTCTAAAAAGAAAATATAAAATGATGTGGAATAAAACAGTAGAATTATATGCAAATTCGCCTGAAAAGCCAGAAGAAATAAAGGAAGAAAAATGACCTTTTCTCAAATGATATTAAATTTACAAGAATTTTGGCAAAAGCAAGGTTGTGCTATTATGCAACCTTATGACTTTCCAGCAGGTGCAGGGACTTTTCATCCGGCAACTTTTTTAAGAAGTTTAGGAAAAAAACCATGGGCAACTGCTTATGTAGCACCAAGTAGAAGACCAACTGATGGAAGATACGGTGAAAATCCTAATAGACTAGGTGCTTATTATCAATTTCAAGTTTTGATTAAACCAAGTCCTGATAATATCCAAGAATTATACTTAAAAAGTTTAGAAAATTTAGGCTTTGATTTAAAATCACATGATATTCGTTTTGTTGAAGATAACTGGGAAAGTCCAAGTTTAGGTGCTTGGGGTTTAGGTTGGGAAGTTTGGCTTGACGGTATGGAAGTGACACAATTTACTTATTTTCAGCAAGTTGGCGGTATAAGTGTAGATTTAGTAAGTGCTGAAATTACTTATGGTTTAGAAAGACTTGCAATGTATTTGCAAGATGTAGATAATGTATATGACATAGTATGGAATGAATTTAACGGCGAAAAAATTACTTATAAAGATGTCCATAAGCAAGGTGAGTTTGAATTTAGTAAATATAATTTTGAGGTAAGTGATGTTAAAACTTTAAATATGCAATTTGAAAATGCTTATAATGAGTGTAAAAATGCACTAGAAGCAAAGCTTGCTTTACCCGCATATGATTATTGTATGTTAGCAGCACATACTTTTAACTTGCTTGATGCAAGAGGGGCTATTTCAGTAACTCAAAGACAAGATTTTATGCTTAAAATTAGAGAATTATCTAAAAACTGTGCTTTGGTATATAAAGAAAGTTTAGATGAAAATTAAAGAAATTTATGATTATTTGGATACTATTAGTCCATTTAATACGCAAAGTTCATGGGATAATAGTGGCTTATTACTTGGAACTTTAGATCAAGAAATAAATCAAATTTATCTTGCTCTTGATGTAGATATGCATTTAGTTGAGAATGCACGTGAGAATTCGCTATTTATAGTTCATCATCCTTTAATTTTTAAAGGTTTAAAAAATTTAAGCGGAGTGTTTTATCCGCAAAATATTCTTACTAAAATGATACAAAAAAATATAGCCTTAATTGCTATGCATACGAATTTTGATTTAAGTCATTTAAATGCTTATTTTGCTAATGAAATTTTGGGTTTTAAAATCAAAGAGCAAAATGAGTTTTTAATTTATTGTGATGTTGATTTTAAATTTAGTGATTTAATTACTCATGTGAAAAAAAATTTAAAGCTTGATTATATAAGAGTTGTAAATGCGGGTAATGAGAAAATTAAAACTTTAGCAATATGCACAGGTAGTGGAGGGGATTTGATTTCTAGTGTTAAGGCAGATTGCTTTTTAAGTGGAGATTTTAAGTATCATCAAGCTTTGGAAAGTTATCATAATAAACTTAGTTTGATTGATATAGGACACTATGAAAGCGAATCTTGTTTTAGTGAAATTTTAGCAAAATATTTGCAAAAATTTCATTTAGAAGTTATAATATCAGTTTCAAAAAATCCATTTCAATATTTTTAAGGAAAAATTCAATGAATAAATACCTAGAACAACTTATAACTTTATCGCAAATTGATAAAGAACTTGATGGTTTTACAAATAAAGTAGAAGATGCTACAAAAGATTTAAAAGAAAAGCGTAATTTGCTTGATAAAACCGAAGAGGAAATTGCTAGTTTTGAGAAAGATATCAAAGATATAGAAAATCAAAAAATTCAAAACAATAACCATATTGCAGAATTTGGTGTAAAAATTAAAGAAATAGCTAAAAAAAGTGCTGCAGTAAAAACTGAAAAAGAAGCAAATGCATTAAAAATTGAAGAAGATATAGCTAAAGAGCAACTTGATGCAGCAAATGAAGAAATAGAAAGATTAGATAAAATTTTAGAAAATAAAGAAAAATTCATACAAGAATTACAAGCTAAAAGAAGCGAACTTGAAAATGAAGTGGATCAAATTGATGCTCAAACTAAAGCTGTATTAGTAGATATTGAAAAAGATAGATTACAAATTTATGATAAAAAAGTTAAACTAATGGGCGAAATAAATCAAAAAGTTTTAACTTTTTATGAAAAAATTAGAAAATGGGCAGGAAATAGCGCTGTAGTTCCTGTAAAAAAACATGCTTGTTATGGCTGTTTTATGAGAATTTATGACAAAACTTATTTAGCAGTTTTAAAAGGCGATGAAATCGTAACTTGCCCACATTGTGGAAGAATTTTATACAAAGAAAAAGAAGAAAATCAAAATTGATTTTTTTTTATTATGTTTTTGCTGCGATTGTATATGTAATCGCAGCTCCTTTTTTGTTGATTTTAAGTTTTTGCAAGGAAAAGTATAAAATATCATTAAAATCAAGATTTTTTCTTTACAAAAATTTAAGGCAAAAGCAAGGTGATGTATATTTTCATGCTTGTTCTTTTGGTGAGATTAAAAGCCTTATTCCTTTAATAAAACTTTTTCCAACTTGTAAAATTTCAACCATCACGCAAACTGGATTTAATGAAGCTTTAAAATATTCTAAAAATGTAAATTTTTTCCCTTTTGAGATTTTTGTGCCTTTTTGGATGAGACCTTGTAAAGTTTTGGTTATTTTTGAAGCAGAGCTTTGGCTTATGCTCGTGTTTATGGCTAAATTTTACAATGCAAAAGTGATTTTGTTAAATGCTAGAATTAGTGATAGATCTTTAAAAAATTACAAGCGTTTTAGTTTTTTTTATCGTTTGATTTTTAAATATATTGATGTTGTATTTGCGCAAAGTCAAAAAGACAAAGAAAGATTAGAGTGTCTAGGCGCTAAAAATGTTATAGCATATAAAAATATCAAAGCTAATATAAAACAAGAGCAAGTGAAAAACTATTCCAAACCTAAAGCTAGAATTATTATATTTGCTAGCACACATGAAAATGAAGAGCGATTATTGCTTGATGAGATTAAACTAGAAGAAAATGATAAATTGATTATTGCCCCAAGACACCCAGAGCGTTTTGGTGAGGTTGAGAGAATTTTAAAAGATTTTTGTCAAAAAAACCACTATAATATGCAAAAATTTTCAGACTTTACTTTAAGCGAAAATGATTTTGCAAATTTTTTTAATACCAAATGTTTATTGTTGGATACTTTGGGTGAGCTAGAAAGTTTTTATAAGATTAGTGATGTGGTTTTTTTATGTGGCTCTTTTATAAATAATATAGGTGGGCATAATCCTATAGAAGCAGCTAGATGGAATAATATTATTATCTCAGGGAAATATTTTTTTAATCAAGAAAGTTTATATCAAGAGATTGATGGTTTGTATATTTGCGAGAGTGTAAAAGATATAAATAATTTTTTAAAACAAAAATTATCACAAGCACAACTTAAAGAACAAAGTGATTTAAGTGAAGTTATATTAAGTATAAAAGAAGGTTTAGATGCAAGAAAAAGCTTATAAATTGCTTGCAATGCAAGAAAAAATTTCTAATAACGCAGCAAAAGATTTGATTGACAAAGGCTGTGTTTTTGCTATGGGTAAAAAGGTTGTTAT
This sequence comes from Campylobacter sp. W0066.1, assembly GCF_024723635.1. Lineage (NCBI taxonomy): Bacteria > Pseudomonadati > Campylobacterota > Epsilonproteobacteria > Campylobacterales > Campylobacteraceae > Campylobacter > Campylobacter sp. W0066.1. Next base: position 49,728 of record NZ_JANQCW010000004.1, read on the forward strand.
AGCTAGAGCTTTGATGAGTTCAAAAACAAGATTTGTTGTGCAAAAAATCAAGAAAGCAAAAACACTTTTTGAAGATGATAAAATCATAGCTTTAAATAAGCCTTATGGAGAGATTAGTGAGAATTTAGAAAGTGTTTATAATGCTAAATTAATCAATAGACTTGATAAAGAAACAAGTGGGGTTTTGCTTTTAAGCAAAGATGAGGAATTTAGACTAAAATGTATTCAAGAATATAAAAAGCAAAATGTTTATAAAAGTTATTTGGCTATTGTTGATGGAGTGATTGCTGAAGAACTTGAAATTTGTGAAAAAATAACTACTATAAAAAATAAATCCGGAGCCTTTAGTAAAATCGATAAATTTGGCTTAGAAGCTCATACTCAGGTTATACCTTTAATGGTAAATGCTAAAAAAACCTTAATAAAAGCAGTCATTAAAACAGGTAGAACGCATCAAATTAGAGTACATTTAAATCATATAAAACATGGTATTATCGGTGATGAAAAATATGCAAAAATTAGTTCATCAAGAATGTATTTACACTCTTATGAAACGCATATTTTTGATTATCAATTTAAAGCCTTACTTGATGAGAGCTTCAATGCTTATGGTTTTGAAATAAAAAATTTAAATTTTTAAAGGCGTTTAAAGCTAAAAGGGTTTATAATTTAGCTTTTTAAAATTTTAATAAAGGGAAAATAAAGTGTTTGAAATAGTTAGTGAGTCATTTAAATCCGCGGTTAATAAACTTCGTTTTGTTGATGATGAAAAAGCTTTAAAAAATGCTCTTGACACTTTAAAAAAAGCCCTTTTAAAAGCAGATGTACATCATAAGGTTACTAAAGAATTACTTACTTTAGTAGAAAATGATGTAAAAACTAATGGTATAGGTCAAAAACAATTTTTAGATTCAATTAAGAAAAATTTAGAAGAAATTCTTAGTGTTAAAGGTAAAAATCAAGGTTTTGTATTTGCTAGTAAGCCGCCTACGGTTGTTTTGATGTGTGGTTTACAAGGTGGTGGTAAAACTACTACTACGGTAAAAATTGCTAATTACTTAAAACTAAGAAATAAAAAAGTACTAATTGCTGCATGTGATTTGCAAAGATTAGCTGCAGTAGAACAGCTAAGACAACTCACTCAAGCTAATGAGCTTGATTTATTTTTTATAGAAAATGAAAGTAATCCTTTAAATGTAGCTAAACAAGCTTTAGAAAAAGCAAAAAATTCTATGTATGATGTTTTACTTGTAGATACTGCTGGTCGTTTGGCGATCGATACAGCTTTGATGAATGAGCTTAAAGAAGTAAAAGCTATTTTAAATCCTGATGAAGTGTTTTATGTAGCTGATGCTATGAGTGGTCAAGATGGAGTTAAAACAGCAAGTAGTTTTAATGAGGCTTTAGAAATTACAGGGGTTATTTTAAGTAAATTTGATGCAGATACTAAAGGTGGTGTTGCGCTAGGCATAGCAAAACAAATTGGTGTACCTTTGAGATTTATTGGTGTTGGTGAGAAAGTAGCTGATTTAGAAGTATTTATCCCAGATAGAATTGTTAATCGTATCATGGGCGAGGGTGATTTAGCGACTTTGGCTGAAAAAACTGCAGCGATTATTGATGAAAAAGAAGCAAAAAAACTTAATAAGAAAATTAAAAAAGGTGAATTTAATTTTAATGACTTTTTAAATCAAATGGAAAGTGTTAAAAAGCTTGGTAGTATGAAATCAATCATTGGTATGATACCTGGTTTATCATCTATGGCAGCAAATATTAAAGATATTGACTTGGATAATTCTAAAGAAATTATTCATATTAAGGCAATGATTTCATCAATGACGCCAAAAGAAAGAGAAAATCCTGATTTGTTAAATAACGCAAGAAAGCGTCGTATTGCAGAGGGTGCTGGTTTATCTCAAATGGAAGTAAATCGCTTTTTAAAACAATTTAGTAATGCAGCTAAGTTGGCAAAGAAATTTTCAAACAAAAAAGGAATGGAAAACTTTATGAATATGTTGCAGCAAGCTAAAAGACCGCAATAATTAAAGCTTTTTTATGGATATATGAGTTAAAATATCTATAACAAAATTTTAATTTTTTTAGGAGTATTAAAATGACAGTAATCAGACTTACAAAAATGGGACGTAAAAAAAGACCATTTTATCGTATAGTTGTAACTGATAGTAGAAAAAGACGCGATGGTAGTTGGATAGAAAGCATTGGATATTACAATCCTATGGTTGAACCTGAAGTGGTAAAATTTGATGCTGAGCGTTTAGCTTATTGGAAAAGCGTAGGTGCTAAATTAAGCGATAGAGTAGCAGCTATTACAAGCAAATAAAAATGGTTGAAAATTTTTTAAGAGAATACGCAAAATTAATTGTTGATTTTCCTGAAAAAGTTGATATACAAAGACAAAATTTAGAAAATAATTTTGCTGAAATTATCATTTATGTCGATCCATCTGATACTGGTAAGTTGATCGGAAAAAATGGAAAATTAATCAACGCAATAAAAACAGTCATTATGGCTTACAAAGTTAAAGATGCAACTTCATATCGTATAACGGTAAAAGCCATTGAAGAATGATTTAGTCCAAGTTGCTAAGCTTGGGAAAAGTGTTGGTTTAAAAGGTTATGTAAAATTACATAATCTTAGTGATTTTTATGAGCAGTTTAAAATAGGTGCTAAATTTTTTGATATTAATCAAAAAATTTACACCATAAAGGCTTTTGATAAAACTAGATCTTTAGTTTTATTTGAAGGATTTGAGAGTGTTGAGACTGCTAAAACCTTAACTAATATTACTCTTTTTCAAACTATTGAAGCCACAAAAGAAACTTGTAAATTAAAAAAAGATGAGTATTTTTATTTTGACATAATTGGATGTGATGTTATTGAAAATGAGCAAAAACTAGGTGTAGTTGAAGACATTTTAGAAAATGGAGCAGGATTTTTATTTTGTATAAAATGCGATGAAAAACTACAAAAAAAGGTTAAAAACTTTTATATTCCTTATGTTGATAAATATATTCAAAAAGTTGATGTAGAAAATAAAAAGATATTCACACAATCTGCTTTGGATATTTTAGAAAATTCATGAAATATACTTTTGTAAGTTTATTCCCAGAGCTTATTGAACCTTATTTTCAAACTTCTATTTTAGCAAGAGCAAAAGAAAAAGGGATATTAGAATTTGCTTTTGTTAATCCTAGAAATTTTACCACAAACAAGCACTTTAAAGTAGATGATTATAAAATAGGAGGAGGCGCAGGGCTTTTGCTACAAGCTCAGCCTTTGTATGATTGCTTAATGTATATTAAAAAGCAAGATAAAAATGTTCATTTTGTTTTTCTTTTACCTTGTGCTAAGACTTTTAAACAAACTGATGCTAAAAGATTAAGCAAGAAAGATCATATTTGCTTTGTAAGCAGTAGATATGAGGGTTTGGATGAGCGTATTGTGGAAGAATTTGCTAATGAGGTATTTTCTATAGGTGATTTTATACTTACAGGTGGAGAGTTAGCGTCTTTGGTGATGTGTGATGCTATTAGCAGAAATATTCAAGATGTTCTTGGAAATAGTGAAAGCTTAAGTGAAGAAAGTTTTGAAAATGACTTATTAGAAGCCCCATCGTTTTCTAAACCTTTTATTTTTGAAAAGGAAAATAAAAAATTTTATGTGCCTTCAGAGTTTTTAAAGGGAAATCACGCTAAAATCACAGCTTTAAAAACTACTTTGGCGTCTTGCAAAACGAAATATTTTCGTCCTGATTTGTATCAAAAGCATGAACGCAAATTTTAAGGAATATCGTTATGAAAAATAAATACATTGAGCAATTTGAGCAAAAACAAATTGAAGGTAAAAATGTTCCAGAATTTCGTGCTGGAGATACTTTAAGACTTGCTATTCGCATTAAAGAGGGCGATAAAACAAGAATTCAAAATTTTGAAGGTATTTGTATAGCACGTAGAGGAAATGGTGTAGATGAAACTTTCATCGTACGTAAAATCGGCGCTAATAATGTAGGCGTTGAAAGAATTTTCCCTATTTATAGTGAAAGTTTAGAAAGTATTACAGTGTTAAGAAGAGGTCGTGTGCGCCGTGCTAGATTATTCTACCTAAGAGATAGAAGAGGTAAGGCTGCTCGTATTAAAGAACTTAAAAAATAAAAGTGAAATTTAGAACTCAAATGTATGAAGCAATTTCTTGGGAACAAGAAATTCAAAACGGCATTAATATATCTAAGAAAATAGAAAATGCTTATGCTAAAGAAATCTGCATAACTATGTCAAAAGATAGCTTTATGAAAGATCATAAAGCACCTTTTGATATTACCATACAAGTATTAAAAGGCTCTATCGATTTTGGAGTTTTAAACCAAAAAATTCTACTTAAAACACTAGATAGTATAAGTTTAAAAGCTCATGAGGTTCATAATCTTTTAGCGCTAGAAGATTCTATAGTGCGCTTAACTTTGTATAAGCAAGATAGTCTTGAACGCGTTGAAAGTGTTTTAAAATCTTAATTTAAGCCTCATTTTGTATAATTTTAGCTTACTAAAATTAGGAAGTTAAGCTATGAAATGGACTAAAGATTCTTGGAAAAATTATAAAATTCAGCAACAGCCACAATATCCTGATGAAAATGAATTACAAGATGTTGTTAAAAAATTAGAAAAATTACCACCGCTTGTTTTTGCAGGTGAGGTGGATAAATTAAAAAAATCCCTTGCTAAGGTTGTAAATTCACAAGCATTTTTACTCCAAGGAGGAGATTGTGCGGAGAGTTTTGTAAATTTTGGCGCTGATAATATAAGAGATATGTTCAAAGTTATGCTTCAAATGGCTATAGTGCTTACTTTCGCAGGATCTTGCCCTATAGTTAAAGTAGGACGCGTTGCAGGACAATTTGCAAAGCCAAGAAGTAGTGATTTTGAAGAAATTGAAGGAGTAAAGCTTCCAAGTTATCGCGGGGATATTATTAATGGTTTTGAATTTAATGAAAAATCAAGAATAGCTGATCCTAAAAGAATGCTAGAAGCGTATTATCAAAGTGCTACAACTTTAAATTTATTAAGAGCTTTTTCAAGAGGTGGTTTAGCGGATTTAAGAGTAGTGCATAAGTGGAATTTGGGTTTTTTAAAAAAGGCAGAACTTGGGAGAAAATATGATGAACTTAGTGAAAAAATCACTCAAGCTTTAGCTTTTATGCAAGCTTGTGGTATCACTGATACTCCAAATCTTTCTCAAACAGCCTTTTATACTTCTCATGAAGCCTTGCTTTTGCCTTATGAAGAAGCTTTAACTAGGGTAGATAGTTTAAGCGGGGAAATTTATGATTGTTCAGCGCATATGCTTTGGATAGGTGAGCGTACTAGAAAGGCAGATGAAGCACATGTGCATTTTTTAAGTGGGGTGAAAAATCCACTTGGTGTTAAACTTAGTGCTAATTATGGTTTAGATGATATTAAAAAGCTAGTAAGTATTTTAAATCCGCATAATGAAGCAGGAAGATTAAATTTCATCATCCGTATGGGATGTGATAAGATAGAAAATGCCTTGCCAAAATTATTTAAAGAGTTAAAACAAGAAGGATTTAATATACTTTATAGCATAGATCCTATGCATGCAAATACGGTTAAATCGGGCAATTTTAAAACAAGAGAATTTGATAAAATCATCCAAGAAGTGCGTGCGTTTTTTGAAATAGCTATGAGTGAGGGAGTATATCCTGGTGGGGTACATTTGGAAATGACAGGGCAAAATGTAACAGAATGTGTAGGAGGTTCTTTAAATATCACTCAAGAAGAACTTTCTAAACGCTATGAAACACAATGTGATCCAAGATTAAATGCTGACCAAGCTTTAGAATTAGCATTTATCATAGCAGACTTAGTTAAAAAGGCAAGAAAATGTTAAAATTTTATGGTATTAAAAATTGTAATAGTGTTAAAAAGGCTATGGATTATTTAAATTCTAAGAAAATTGAATTTGAATTTTTAGATATTAAAAAACTAGATGAAGAAACTTTAGATTTTTGGCTTAGTAAAAGAAATGTTTTGGAGCTTGTAAATACAGCGGGTATGAGTGCTAGAAAATTAGGCTTAAGTAAAGAAAAACTTCAAAATTTAAGCCAAGATGAAATTAAAGCAATGATTTTAGAAAGTCCAACGCTCATAAAACGCCCATTGATTGTAAAAGATGATGAAGTTTTTATAGCTAAAGAGTATGAGAGTTTTTAATTAAATTTTCTCTCTTTGGTAGATTTTTTTAATTTTCACATCTAAATTATGAGCAAATTTAAATAAAGCTGGCACTACTAAAAGTGTAAGCAAGGTTGAGCTAATAAGACCAAATATAATAGCAATGGCCATAGGAGAATTTCCTTCAAAACCAGAACCCCTTGAAAGTGCTAGTGGAAGCATGGAAAAAATCATTGCAAAAGTTGTCATTAAAATAGCCCTTAAACGACTTTTTCCTGCATAAATTAGCGCTTTTTCTACTTCCATACCTTCATCGCATTTTTTATTAGCTACATCTACTAATAATATAGCATTTTTTCCTACCATTCCAAAAAGCAAAATAATAGCTACAAGTACAAATAAAGAAAAGTGATTTCCTGTGATAAAAATTCCAAAACAAGCTCCACCAAAAGCCAAAGGCATGCTTATCATGATGATTAAAGGAAGTATTAGACTTGAATACAAAGAAGCAAGGATTAAATAAATCAAAATCATTCCCAAAGATATAGAAAACAAAAATCCACTAATGGTATCATCTAAAAAATCCAAAAAGCCAGAATAAGCAAAAGATAGGTTGTTTTTTCCTAAAATATAAGCTAAATTGGACTCAAAAATTTTTCTTACTTCACCCAAAGAAATGTTTTCTATGCTTGAAGTGAGTTTTATACTAGTAGTTTTATTGTGTCTGTTAATCAAAGAAAGATCTTTTTTATAAGAAAAGCTAGCAATACTAGCAAGTTTTATACTTTCATTGTTATGATTTTTAAGTTCTATTAGCTCTAAACTAGTTGGATTTTGCTTAAAAGCTTCATCAAAGCTAAGGATAATTTCATCTTTAAAATTTTTATAATCCATATTTCCAACGCTTAAATTTCCAAAGGAATAAGCCAAGACATAAGCAAGTTCTTGAGGGTTAATACCAAGTTTGGCAGCTTTTTCTCTATTGATATTAATAGCAATTTCTTCTTTTAAATCCCCTTCATTATCATCTATAGCAACAAAACCTTCATGTTTTGAAAACACTTCTTTCATTCTATCAATAGCTTCTTTTATTAACTTTAAATCATCACCTAAAATTTGAATTTGAACCGGATCTTCAATGCCTGCTCCTTCTATTTTAGGGAGTTCTAAAACTTTTATCTTTAAGTCTTCATAGGAGTTTAATTTTTCTTGAAAAAGGCTAATAAGCTTAGGTTGTCTGAATTTTCTTTCATTTAAAGGTTTTAATTTTACATAAATTTTTGCTTTTTTAATTTCTTTTGCGTCATTATATCCTATAAGTAAATATGCATAAGCAACACTTGGATCTTGCTTTATATTTTCATATACTTTTAAACTTTTTTCTTTCATAGCTTCTAAAGATAAGTCGTTTTTGCTTTCTAATAAAACTTGTATTTCACTATCTTCTTCTATAGGTAGAAAATCCAAGCCTATTTTAGGAGCTAAAGAAAAACATAAAATAATTACAACAAGCGTTGATAGGATAAATTTAATTTTATTAGCTAAAACTTTATAAAGTAGCTTTTCATAAAATAAGTCAAGTTTTATAAATAAAAATTCACTTTTTTTATAAAATGTACTTTCGCTAGTATTTAAAAATCTAGCACTTAAGGTAGGTATTAAAAATACACTTACAAGATAGCTTATAATCACACCAGAAGCAACGCTAGTAGCTAATACATTAAAAAATAAACCAGGAACTGAATTCATATAAGCAATAGGTATAAATACACACAATAAAACCGCACTAATGCTTAAGACGCTAAAGCCTATTTCTTTGATCCCTTCAAATGAAGCTTGTAAAGGAGGAAGTGTTTTTGCTTTTTTGGCTATACTTTCAATGATGACTATAGCATCATCTATAAAAATTCCTATACTTAAAGTAAGAGCTATGATGGTTAAGCGATTAATATCATAACCTAAAAGATTAATGAGAAAAAAACTAGAAATAATTGAAGTTGGCAAAACAATAAAAGCTAAAATAGTCGCGCTGATATTTCTTAAAAATACATACACTATTAAAAGTGTTAAAATCACACCAAAAACCATATCAAAAATAACTTGATTGATATGTTTTAAGATGTTTTGGCTTTTATCATAAACTATTTTAATTTCTACCTCATTGCCTACTATTGTTTGTAGTGTTTTTAAGGAATTTTTGATATTTTCTATAACTTTTAAGGAGTTGTAACCAGAAATTTTATTAAGCTCAAGTAATACCCCATCTTTTGTATCAAGCATTGCAAACTGCTTTTGATCTTCTAAACCATAGCTAATATTTGCTATATCTTTTAAAAATATTCCACTAAAAATGCGTATATTTTCTAACTCTTTTAAATTTTGTGCTTCAAAATATCCTTTGATAGTGAAATTATCTTTTGAATTTTCAAACTCACCTAGATATTGTTTAAAATTATGGCTTTGGATGATTTTAGCTACATCAAGTGCATTAATGTGGTATTTTTGTAAGGCATTAGGCAGGAGTTTGATTTGAACTTGTGGTTTTAAAAAGGCTATATCATTGATCGTTCCAACTCCTGAAATTTTTTGTAAAAATGGTTTTATATCATTGTCAATCTTACGCATAAGTTTTAAATGATCTTTGGAGCTTAAAAATAATGATATAACAGATCCTGCATCAGGGGATATTTTTTCTAAAGTTGGCTTTGCTGGAAGATTAATAGTATTAAGTTTATCTCTAATATCATTTGCAGCTACTTCTAAGTTTTTGCCTAATTCAAATTCAACAACAGAAATAGAAAAATTATTATAACTTGTAGAATTGATATTTTTTATCCCTTGTACATCTGAAATTGCATTTTCTATTTCTTTGGTTATTTTAGATTCTATGAATTTTAAATCCCCATTGGCGGTTGTTGTGATTTTAATCAAAGGAATATCTACTTTTGGATAAAGATTAATGGGCATACTAAAAATAGAAAAAGTACCAAAAATCACCAAAGCGATAAAAAACATCAAAACAGCAATAGGATTATTAATAGCAAAACGATACAAGATTAATCCTTGGTGATGATTTTTCCTTCTCCAAAAGAACCTGGAGTAAAGTTTAAGGCCTCAACTTCTGCATAAATTTTTCGTGTTTTTATGTCTATACTTGGATAAATAAGTGTGATTTTGCCTTGATATTCTTTTTCATTTGAGTCTATTTTATAAATAAAAATATCATCAATTTTTACCTTATCTTTAAATTTTTCATCAAAACTTAAAAGCAATTTTACTTTTGGATAAGAAAAAAAATCAAATAAAACATGAGAAATTCCCCTAGCTCCATCGCCTATGTCAATATATTTGTTAGAAATAATCCCATCATAAGGTGCTTTTAGGGTTTTTTTATCGATTAAGTCTTTGTAATGTTGTATATTTAAAAAGGCTTTTTGTTGCAAGCTTTGTGCTTTTTGAAACTCAAATAAAACATTTTCATAACTTTGCTTATCTATAACTTCTTGTACCTTTTTAAATTTTTCTAAAGAACTTTTAGCATGTTCTAGTGCAAGAGTGGCAAGTTTGTATTCATTTTGTGCTAATTTTAAGGCTATTTGCTCGCTAGAATCTTCAAGTTTAAGTAAAACTTGATCTTTTTTTACCTTATCATTAACATTCACATAAATTGCTTTAACTATACCAGCACTTTGCAAGGATAATTTTGATTGATTTTGTGCAAGCACATCAAAACTAGCATAAATTTCTTCAGCTTTTAAAGCGAGTAGAGAAAATAAAGTTAGAAATACCAGTTTCATTCTAAAACCTTTGTTTTTATATCAATTCCAGCTGTAAAATAATACCTTGCTTTTGTAATTTCATATTCATTTTTGGCTAGTTCAAGCTGACTTTGACTTTTGTATTTTAATTCTAATGCATTTAGGTATTCTACATATGAGCAAAGTCCTGCGGTGTATTTTTTCTCAATAGCCTCAAAAGCTAAGTTAGCTGCTTTGAAACTTGCATTTAATGCTTTTATTTTAACTTTAGAAATTTCAATTTCTTGTAAAAGATTATCTAGTTCTATATTTACTTTTCTTTTAGTTTTTTCAAGCTCTAATTGAGTGATTTTACTTGTATATTTTTGAGCTTCTAAGGCTTTTTGATTAGCGCCAAAATCAAAAATTTTCCACTCAAAAGCTAAAATAAAACGATTGCTTTGCCCATGTTCTTTTAAAAAGCTTTCGCTTGTTGATTTTAGCTCATGCGGTAATTTAGGATTGTAGTTCATATCATAAAAACTAAAACTATTTTGTAAAAATATTTTTGGAAACAACTCAGCTCTAGCAGAGTCTATTTTTAAATTTTCTAAATTTAATTTTTCTTGCATAAGGGCTATTTCATAGCTTTTGTTTTTTTCTGCACTTGGTTCTTGTAAAATATTTTGAAAAGAAGGCGTAAAATGCGTTTTGCTAAGATTATAAATTTCATTTTTTAATTCATATAGTTTTAATTCATTTTGAGCCAATTCATAAGAGCTTAACTCAAATTTTGCTCTTATGCTCTCAAGCTCACTTTGGCTAGCAAGTCCAGCTTGGTAAAAATTTTCTAAGCGCTTGAGTTGATTTTGCAGAGTAATTTCTTTTTGTTTATCACTTGCTATAATACTTTCTAAACTAAGATAATTAAAATACAAAACACTAGCACTAAGTGCCATATAATTTGCCGTGTTTTCTTTTTCAAGATGAGCAAGTTGTTTTAGACTTTGCATGCTAGCGATTTTTGCTTCTCTATTACCCCCATCAAAAAGTAAAAATTTAAGCGAAAGAGTACTCATTAGACTTTCTTGGGGTTCTATGATAAAGCGATCTTTGTTTGAGCCAAGATAAGAAACACCTAAATGTAAACTTGGCAAATAAGCATTTTGCACGCTTTCTTGTTCTAAAATACTTTTTGAAAATTGGAGTTGCTTTTGTAAGTAATTTTCATTGTTTAAACTTAAATCTATAAATTCTTTAAGATTATTAGCTAGCAAAAATAAGGGCAAGAAAAGTAAATATAAAATTTTCATTTTTAAACTTTTTGTTTTATTATAGAAAATATAACTTAAAGTAATGATAAAGCAAGAAAATTTTTAAGTAGCTTTTTGCCATTTTGACTTAGTATGGCTTCAGGATGAAATTGAACTCCATAAATGTCGTATTTTTTATGTTTTAAAGCCATGATGATATTATCTTCACTTTGGGCTAAAATTTCACATTTTTTACCTATATGGCTAACATAAAGAGAGTGATATAAACAAATTTTAAAATTTTGTTCAAGATTTTTAAAAAGTGGGTTTGGTTTAAATTTTATAGTTTTTACCTTACCATGAGTTGGATTTGGAAGTTTAGAAATTTTACCACCAAAAACATGTGCTATGCATTGGTGTCCTAGACAAATTCCAAGAATTTTTTTACCTTTTTTAAAATATTTTACAGCTTTTAAGCTTAACTTTGATTCTTTTGGAGAATTTGGTCCAGGGGAGATTAAAAGATGGGTAAAATCATATTTTTTAAGCTTTTTTGGGTTTTTAAATTTATCGTTTTTGATGATTTTATAAGTAATATTTAATTCTTTTAAATAAAAGGCTATGGTATAGGTAAAAGAATCATAATTATCTATAATCAAAACTTTCACAAAAACACCCTTTTTAAGCCTCTTAAAGAATTTATAGTATAAATTTCTTTAGCATTTAAAAGCTCATCTTTAGTGATATCTTTTTCTTTGATGAGCTTATGTTTTAAGAGTGCTTGTCTATAAATACCATTGAGGCAGTTTTTAGCATAAGGAGTAAAATACTCATCATTTAAATTTATGATAATGTTAGTTCTTGAACCCTCGCAAAGCATGCCTTTTTCATCAAAAAAAACTATATCATAGCAAATGTTTTCTTTCCATAGATGAGAATTTGCTTCATATAAACTACGCAGAGAAGTTTTATGGTGTGTTAAAAGATTTACTTTTACGATATCTTTACTTATGAGTAGTTTTTTGCTTGAATTTTCTTGTATATTGCTAAAATCAAACTCATAAAGGCCATTTTTAAAAAGTTTTAATTTAATAGCTTTTGAACCTTTTTGAGTAAAATTACTTTTTGTAAAAAAATGATGATGGTTGAAAACAAAATTATTAAAATTTTGTAAAGATTTACAATGGAATTTTTTATCTTTGCTATCTAGTATATTTTTAAAATCATGCATTAATATTTGAGTATCAAAGCCAAAAAAATTAGCTGAGCTTAAAATTCTTTGTAAATGTTCTTTGAAAAATAAAATAGAATGATTTTTATAATACATTGTTTCAAACAAGTAAAAGTTAGGTTCTAAAATTTTGCTTTTTAGTTTTAATTCTTCAAATTCATCTTGTTTTTGTGAGTCCCACACAAGCCCACTTCCCACACCATATCTTAAAAAATCATTATTATTTTTTTTCTCTAAAGTGCGTATAGCTACGCTAAATTTTGCTTTGTTTTTATGGATTAAGCCTATAGCTCCACAATAAATTCCGCGTTTTCTTTGCTCTAAATTTTCTATGAGTTTAATGGTTTCTATTTTGGGCGCACCTGTGATGGATCCACATGGAAAAAGGGCTTTGAAAATTTTAAAATAATCATTTTTTTGCTTTAATTTTCCGCTTATTTTTGAAATGAGTTGGTGTAAGGTAGGATAGGTTTTAACCTTAAAAAGTTCGCATTTTAAAGAATGTTTTTTGATGAGTTTTGAAATATCATTGCGTAATAAATCAACTATCATTACATTTTCGCTAATGGTTTTTTCATCGCATTTTAAAAAGTTTTTTAGATTTTCATCTTCTTTTGGATTATTTGAGCGTTTGATTGTGCCTTTCATGGGTTTTGTGATGATTTTTTTATTTTTGATTTTAAAAAAAAGCTCAGGTGAAAATGAAGCTAGTTCTAAAAATTCATTTTTCATATAAGCTTTATAAGGGGTATTTTGCTTAGGATAAAGGCTTAAAAAACTCTCATACATATTAAGATTTGATTGTAAGTGTAATTCTTGAGTGAGATTAACTTGATAACTTTGGCCTTTAGCTATAGTATCTTTAACTTTGTCAAAGTTTTCAAAATACTTTTCTTGGTTTAAATTGGATGAAAAACTTGGATAAAAGTCTAAATTTTTTTCTTCGTTTGTAAAGATTTTTTTTGATTTAAAAGCAAAAAAATATAAAAAAGGCTCTTTACTTTTATAATTTTTATCTTCTAGATATTTATAAAATTCATATTGAATATAACCTAAAAAATAATATTGATTTTTGTATTTTTCTATGATTTTAAAAGCTTTTTTACTTTCTTTTTGAGTGTGAGCTTTAAGAGTAAAAGCAAGATCATCATAAAGATATTTTCCAAAAATAGCAAATGCCATTTATATCCTTAGCTTAGAAAATATACCCAAATAGGTAAAGAAATAAAGGCAAAAACTATACCAAAAGCCACAGAACTAACCGCTAAATTCGTATCAAGTTTTGCTTTCATAATCATAGCTGCAACCATTGTCATAGTAGGCATAGCTGATTCAAGTAAGGCGATGATAGAGCTAGGATTTAATTTGAAATTTAAAAGCTTTAAAAGCACTAAAAAGATTAAAGGTGTGAGTATCATTTTACCAAAAATGACTATTATAGTTGCTTTATAAGAAGTTTTTATACTTAAAAAGCCTAAATTTAAACCTATGGCAAAAAGCGCTATAGGTGTGGCACTAGCTCCAAGCATACGCAAAGGTTCAAAGATAAAATCAGGAAGTGTGGTAAACTTAAAACAAAGTCCTAAAATCAAAGCAACAAAAGGTGGAAAAGTAAAAACTTTTTTAAGATTTTGTAAAAAGCTTACTTTTTGCTCACTAGCTAAAGATATGATAAAGGGAGCAAGCAGTGCCACTGGCAAAGAAGTAGCAAGTGCATCATAAAGGATAATCTCGCCTAAAAAATGAGAATCTTGATAAATTCCACTAATGATAGGTATACCTACAAATAAAGTATTTCCAAAGCTAGAAAGTAAAAAAATACTTACAAGAGTGCTTTTGCTAAATTTAAAGCAAAGAGCTAAAAATACACAACATAATGCTGAAAAAATAGCACAGCCCAACCCAAGCAATATAATAACAATTAAAGAAAAATCAAAATTTAAATGATAAGCACGCTCAAAAATCAAGCAAGGCAAGGCAAAAATAATAGCAAAATCTAAAAAAGCACGCGCTTGTTTTTGTTTTAAAATTTTGATTTTTTTAGCAAAATATCCACCAAAAAGCAAACAAAATATACTAAATAAGGAAGAAAAAATATACATTTTATTCTGCTAGGTTAAAAAGCTTTTGACTAAATTTTGTATGAGTAAATTCCATCCATCCACAAGCACAAATATCAAAAGTTTAAAAGGCATAGAAATCATAACAGGAGGCAGCATCATCATACCCATAGCCATTAATACCGAGCTTACTACCATATCAATAACCAAAAATGGCAAGAAAAGTAAAAAGCCTATTTCAAAAGCAGTTTTAAGCTCGCTTATCATAAAGGCTGGCACTAAAACTGTTAAAGGCACATCATCTATGGTTTTTGGATTTTCTAAATTTCTAATCCTATAAAAAAGCGCTAAGTCTTTTTCCCTAGTGTTTTTTAGCATAAAATCTTTAAAAGGCTTAACACCTTTAGCAAAAGCTTCTTCATAACCTATTTGTTCAGCGATATAGGGTTTTATACCTTCGTTGTATGATTTTGTAGCCACAGGCTCCATAATGAAAAAAGTTAAAATCAAAGCTAAGGTAACCAAAATAGTATTTGGTGGCATAGTTTGAGTACCAAGGGCTGTTCTTAAAAAAGAAAATACTACAACAAGTCTTAAAAATGAAGTCATTACAAAAACAATGGTAGGAGCAAGAGCTAGTATGGTTAAAACTATGACTATATTTAGGGTTGTTACGAGTTGTTGTGGGCTATTTGGAGCACTAAGACTTAAATTTACAGTTGGTATGGTTGCTTCAGCGCCTAAAAGAGCCAAGCTTGATAAAAATAAAGCTAGTAAAACCCTCAAAATATTTCCTTGGTTAAAATTAAAAGCATTATTTTAGCAATTTTACTCTTAAAAGAATAAAAATGATTTTATAAAAAATAATAATTTTTACTTTAGCTTGTTAAAATAAGCAATAATTTTTAAAACAAAGGTAAATTATGAAAATTTCTGTGCTTATTTTGGCTGCTGGACTTGGCACGCGTATGAAATCACAAAATCCAAAAGTGCTTCAAAAAATTTGCTCAAAAGCAATGATTTTACATATTTTAAAACAAGCATATAAAATTAGTGATGATGTATGTGTGGTGCTTTCTCATCAAAAAGAAAAGGTTGAACAAGTTGTTTTAGAGCATTTTCCAAATACACGCTTTTTAGAGCAAGACTTGCAAAATTTTCCAGGTACTGCAGGGGCTTTAAGGGGTTATGAGAGTAAGCATGAAAAAGTTTTGATTTTATGTGGCGATATGCCTTTGGTTAAAGCAGATGATTTAGAAAAAATAGCTTTAAATGAGAGTGATTTTAATGTGGCAGTTTTTGAGGCAAAAGATCCAAAAAGTTATGGAAGAATAGTATTAAAAGAAAATAAAATTCAAAAAATAGTAGAAACAAAAGATGCAAGCAAAGAAGAACTTGATATAAACACCTGCAATAGCGGTGTTTATGCTATAAAAGCACAAATTTTAAAAGAAGTATTACCTTTGATAAAAAATGATAATAAAGCTAAAGAGTATTATTTAACCGATGCGGTTTATTTAGCAAAAGAAAAGGGCTATGAAATCGATGCGGTGTTTGTAAATGAGCAAGATTTTATGGGGGTAAATGATAAAATTGAGCTTTGCCTAGCTCAAGATCTTATGCAAGAAGCGATTAAAAAAGAATGGATGAAGCAAGGAGTGATTTTTCACATGCCTGCGACGACTTTTATTTCAGATGAGGTTGAGTTTGTAGGTGAGTGTGAAGTATATGAAAATGTGCGTATAGAAGGAAAATCAAAAATCATTAATTCTATCATTAAAAGTTCAAGTGTGATTGAAGATAGTATAGTGGAAAATAGCGATGTAGGGCCTTTGGCGCATTTGCGTCCAAAATGTCAGCTTAAAAATACCCATATAGGAAATTTCGTAGAATGTAAAAATGCTTTATTGAATGGAGTTAAAGCAGGGCATTTGAGTTATTTAGGAGATTGTGAGATAGATGAGGGTACTAACATAGGTTGTGGTACTATCACTTGTAATTATGATGGGGTTAAAAAGCATAAAACTAAAATAGGTAAAAATGTTTTTGTAGGTTCAGATACACAATTTATCGCTCCGGTTGAGATAAAAGATGAGGTAATCATCGCAGCAGGAAGCACTGTGTGTAAGGATGTAGAAAAAGGTTCTTTACATATTAATAGGGCAAAAGTGCAAATCATAGAAGATTTTTACTATAAAAAACTAGGTAAAAAATGAAAACAATCTTACTAGCAGTAAGTGGAAGCATAGCCTTTTATAAAGCTTATGAGCTTATTTCTTTATTAAAAAAAGAAGGTTTTAGGGTTAAAGTTTTGCTAAGCTTGGGAGTTTTAAAATTTGGCACTAAGCTTAGCTTTGAAGCTTTAGCGGATGAAATTTTATGTGAAGATAATGAAAGTTGGCAAAATACTAATAATCATATAGCCTTTAGCAAGACTTGTGATTGTGTGCTTTTTGCGCCTGCTAGTATAAATTCTATTAATAAATTAAACTATGGTATAGCAGATAATTTATTTATTCAAACTTTAATAGCAGTAGATAAAAATAAACCATTTTTAATCGCACCCGCTGCAAATACAAACATGTATTTGCATTTTAGTACTCAAAATTCTTTAAAAAATTTAAAAGAACAAGGCTATATTATCATTGATCCTATAGTTAAAACTCTAGCTTGTAAAGATGAGGGTTTGGGGGCTTTGGCTGAGCTTGATAGCATTATAAATGCTTTAAAAAGAAGCTTAATGCAAGAAGATTTTTTTAAAGATAAAAGTTTTATTGTAAGCGGTGGTGGGACTAAAGAAAAAATTGATGATGTAAGATGTATTAGTAATTTTTCAAGTGGAAAAATGGCAAAGGCGGTTGCTGATGCTTTATATTTTTTAGGTGCTAAGGTGGTGCTAGTTAGCTCAGTAGAGTTTAAAACACCTTATAAATTAGAAAAATTTAAATCTTCTTTAGAACTAAAAGAAAAATTGCAAAAATACAAAGATTTTGATGCTTTAATTATGGCTGCTGCTGTGAGTGATTTTATTCTAAAAGCTTACAAGGGTAAGATTAAGAAAGATGAGTATTTAAACGGACTTGATTTAAAATTAAAGCTGAATGAAGACATCTTAAAAAATTTAGATTTTAAAGGCAAAAAAATAGGCTTTAAGATGGAATTTGACGCGCAAAATGCTTTAGAAAATGCTAAAAAATCTTTAGTTAGTAAAAATTTAGATATGGTGTGTTTAAATGTCTTAAATGAGCAAATGAACTTTGGAAGTGATGAAAATAGCATTTGTTTTATCACTAAAGATGGCATCTCTCAAAGTTCTAAACAAAGCAAAGAAAAACTTGGCTTTGTTTTAGCACAAGAATTAAGGAAACTTTGGTGAATATTATCAATTCTACCTTACCTGTAAGAATGCAAATTTTAGAAAAACGCGCATATAATCGCTACGTATTGCTTTTAAACACTAAAAAGCTTGAAACAAAAAGTATGATAGAGCTTGAAGTAGGGGAGGAATATTTAGCTGAAGTTTATGAAGACAAAGGTGTAATTTCTTTTAAAAATCTTTTGAAAAAGCCTAAAATTAGACTTTTTGAAGAAGGAACCGAACTTATAGAAAAGCTTTTGCAAGAAGGTGATGAAAAAGCTTGGTATAAAAAATTCATTATTCAAAGGCTTATGGAAAGCAAAAGTGCGTATGAGTTTGAAATTTATAAGGAAATGTTTTTTGCATTTTTTGAAGGAATTTATCATATACCTTTTGTTTATGAGGGCAATAGGGCTTTGTTTGAAGCTAAGAAAAGTGGAAATATTTTAGAAGTGTATTTGTATTTTGAAATTTTTGGTGCTTTAAAAATTATAATTGATAATGGTAAAATCACACGCATACAAACACCTTTTGCCAAAGTAGCACATTTTTTAAACGAGTATTTTAAATTTGAAGTAGTTAATACGCTTAATCCTATGTTTGTTTTTAAAAGATTGATGGATATAAAGGGATAGAATGAATGAGTTAAAACATCTTGCTGTAGTAATGGATGGCAATAGAAGATGGGCTAGAAAAAATGGACTTTTAGAAAAAATTGGCTATAGTCAAGGTGCTAAAGTTGTTGAAAAAATCATAGAAGTATGTATAGATGAAAAAATTCAAAATCTAACCCTTTATGCTTTTAGTACAGAAAATTGGCAAAGACCAAAAGAAGAAGTGGAGTTTCTTTTTAAACTATTAAATAAATATCTTGATGAGTCTTTAAATAAATTTGTAGCCAATGAAGTGCGTTTTAAAGCCATAGGAAATTTAAGTCTTTTAGATGAATTAACCTTAAAAAAAATACAAAATTTTCAAGAACAAACTAAAAACTACACAAAATTATGCGTTAATTTAGCTATTTCTTACGGAGGTAAGGATGAAATAGTTAGAGCGGTTAAAAAAGTGATTGAAAAAAATCTTGAAATTAACGAAGCAAATATACAAGCAAATCTTGACTTAAGCGAGGATGTGGATTTGTTTTTAAGAGTAGGGAGTGCTAAAAGAATTTCAAATTTTTTATTATGGCAATCAAGTTATGCAGAAATTTATTTTAGTCAAACTTTATTTCCTGCACTTACTAAAAAGGAAATCGCAAATATTATTACTGAGTTTAAAAAACGCAAAAGAACCTTTGGTAAATGATATTTTTCTTTTTATTACTAGGACTTTGTGTTGGTTCTTTTGTCAATGTTTTGATTTTAAGAACGATTAATAAAGAAAGCATAATAAGTCCAAGATCAAAATGTCCTAAGTGTCTTAAAACTTTGAAATTTTATCATCTTTTTCCTTTGTTATCTTTTGTATTTTTAAAAGGCAAATGTGCTTTTTGTAAGGAAAGAATTTCTTTGATTTATCCTTTTAATGAATTTCTTTGTGCGTGTTTGTTTGTCTTTGCTTTTTATTTAATCGAAGATGTTTTTCAAATTTTAATTTTTGCTTGTATGCTAGCTATATTATTAGCACTTTCCTGGATGGATTATTATCTAAAAGCAGTGAGTGAGCTTTGGCTTTGGATTTTATTTATTTTAGCTTTTTGTTTTGATTTTTTGCAAAATGGTTTAAATTTAGAGGATTTTCAAGATAGCTTTTTATTTCGAGTGTGTTTTGGGGCGGGGTTAATTTTCATACTAAAAAGTGTGATTAATTTTATTAAAAATTTTAAAAAAAGAGATGAAATTTTAGAAAGTTTAGGGGAAGGTGATGTTATAATAATAGCTTTGATTTTTGGAATTTTTGGCTATGAAAAAGGCTTTTTGATTTTATTTATTGCAAGTTTTTTAAGTCTTTTGATGTTTATAAAAATAGCCAAGAAAGATTATCAAATGCCTATGATTCCTTTTTTATTTTGCGGAATTTTGATTAATCTAAGTGTAGAAAGTATATTATGAAACTAGTTTATAAGTATTTGCTTAATCAGTTTTTAAGCACAATGTTGTCTTTATTTTTTACTTTATTTATTATTGTTTCGATTATATTTTTTATACAACTTGCTAAAATTACTGCTTATATTGAAATTACTTTTTTTGAATTAATCAAATTATATATTTTTCTTTTACCAAAGATATTGATTTTTACTTTACCCATATCTTTTTTCATAGCTTTGACTTTGGCCTTTTATAGACTTTCTAGGGAAAATGAAAGCACGGTGTTGTTTGCTTTGAGTATAGCTCCAAGTATGATAGCAAGTTTTTTTGCAAAAATTGCAGCTTTGGTAAGTGCTTTTATGCTTTTGGTGGTTTTGGTTTTTATACCTATATCTTTTGAACTTTTTGATAATTTTGTAGATTATAAAAAAATTAGCGCTAAAGTAAGTATAAAAACAGGGGAATTTGGACAAAGATATGGAGAATGGCTTGTTTTTATCGATGCTAAAAATTCTGATGAAACTTATAAAAATATCATAATGTATCATCCAAAGAAAAACCCACAAGATAAAGAACAAGTGATTTTAGCCAAAGAAGGAAAGTTAGAAACAAATGATGGGGTTATTACTTTTAAGCTAGATGAGGGAAAAGCTTATGAGATTAAAGAAGAAGATTGGCATATTTCTAGTTTTAAAAATTTATTAATTAAAAGCAAACTTTCTTCTAAAGAATTAAATACTCAAAGTTTTTATGGGTATTGGTCTGATATAACAAGCAATAAAGAAAAAGCAAAAGAATTTGTTATTTATATTCTTATAGCTTTATTCCCTTTAGCTAGCGTGCTTTTTGCACTCTCTTTTGGTATAGTAACTTATCGTTATGAAAAAGGTTTTGCTTATTTTGGAATTTTTGTGATTATTTTTGCTTATTTTACGCTTTTGATTAGTTTTTATAATCCTCCTTTTGTAGCTATTGCTGTGATTTTTTCAAGCTTTTTAATTACTTCTTTGTTTTATTTTAAAGCAAAAATTGCAAGTAAGTATTAATGCTTTTAAAATTAACTTTTTCTTATGATGGTTCTAAATTTCAAGGTTCAGCCACCCAGCCACATAAGCTTAGTGTCCAAGATACCTTAGCGCAGGCCTTGTCGCATTTGGGTATTTATGAAAAGCCTTTATTTGCTTCAAGAACTGATAAAGGTGTGCATGCATTTAATGCAGTCGCTTGTGTAAAAGCGGGAGAGCATTTTAAAGATTTTGTATATTTAAAAAATAAAATCAATCATTTTGCACACCCATTTATACATATAAAGCATATTCAAAGAATGCAAGAAAATTTCCAGGTGCGTTTTGATGTGCAAAAAAGAGCATATCGCTACATTATAAGTCATGAAAAATATAATCCTTTTTTAGCCTCTTATGTGTATTTTTATCCAAAAATAAATATTAAATTAGCCAATGAAATTGCATTTTTATTTGAAGGAGAGCATGACTTTAAACTTTTTCAAAAAGAAGGCTCTGATAATAAAACAAGCATAAGAAAAATGTATAAAACTAGAGTTTATGCTTATAAAAATTACACTGTGTTTTATTTTGAAGCAAATGGTTTTTTAAGATCGCAAATTAGAATGATGATGGCAAGTATTTTAAAAGTATTAGAAGGAAAAATGAGCCAAAATGAGCTTTTAGAACAAATTAATGCTAAAAAAGCTCATTGTAGATTTTTAGCTCCTGCTAGTGGTTTGTATTTGAGTAAGATTTCTTATTATAATAATGCATGATTTTTTTATGTATAAAAAATGAAAAAAGAATGATTAAAGTCCCCATGCAAAAAGGTAGCAACTCTACATCTACTCCAAAAATACTCATGTTGATAAAAATACTTATAGGTATAATGGCATTATTCATCAAGGCTAAAACTCCACTATCTACTTCAGTAGAGCCTTTATTCCATAAAAAATATCCAAGTCCTGAAGCAATAGTCCCAAGATAAATCAAGGCTATCCAAGAACTTAAATTGGATGGTAAATTATTATAATCTCCAAAAAATAAAAATGCAGGTAAGGTTATACTGGTTGCGCCTAGATAAAAATAAGCAAAAGCTTCTTTTTGGCTTAAATTTGTATTTTTTTCTAATAAAATTTTATAAAAACTTTGTCCAGCTCCAAATACTAAATTAGCCCCTTGAATAAGTAAAAATCCATATAAAAAATTAGAGTTAATATTATCAAATTTAACTACAAAAGCACCCATAATGCATATAAAAATACTTATAAAATATAAATATCTAAGATTTTTTGAAAAAAGCCCATAAAAAAGCACAACGTAAAAAGGTGTAAAAATCGTAAAAAGCGCTACTTCGCTTACACTTAAATATAAAAAAGAATGATAATAAAATAAATTCATCACGCCAAGTTGTAAAGCTCCAATGCTTATGAGTTTTAATTTTAAATGCAAATTTAGCTTAAAATTTAAAAAAGGTAAAAATACCAATAAAGACAAAAAAACTTTTGCAAATGCTGCAAAAAAACTATCCATTTCTAAGGTAATAAAATGTCCAATTAATGGAAAAGAAAAAGCCCAAATAAAACTTGCTAGCAATAAGCTTGGCATTTTAAAGTGCGCCTTCTAATTTAAGTAAAGCCTCTTTGATAAATAAACCACCATTGTATCCACCTAAGTGATTTTTAGCTACTACTCTATGGCAAGGTATAAAAATTGCAAGTTTATTTTTAGAATTTGCATTACCTACTGCTCTAAAAGCCTTTGGATGATTGATAAAAGAAGCAATTTCTTGATAAGTTTTAGTTTGCCCATAAGGAATTTTTATCAAAGCTTTATATACTTTTTGCTCAAATTTGCTTCCCTGAAGAGCTAAGGGAGTGTTAAAAGTAAAAAGCTTTTTGTTAAAATAAAGGTCTAGTTCTTCTAAGGCTTGTTCTAAAACAAGGTGTTTATCTTTGGTAAAATCAGGCTTATATATAGTAAAATCAACATTAATAAGCTTATCTTTATCACTTTGTAAAAGAATATAAGCAAAACTAGCTTTATAAAAACTTTGATACATATTTTTCCTTATTTAAAAGCAAGCATTGTATGAATTTTAAATTAATTAATTGTTATTAAAGCAAAAATTTAGTTAAAATAGTGATTTAATTTATATTCAAGGAAAATATTTGAAGATTTTATTATTTAGTTTGATTATAAGTTTAAATGCTTTAGCTTTGGATTATAGTTGTGAGTATGTTAAGGAAAATAAGACTAATTTTTTCAAAGAATTTGAGCCAAAAAATACACAAGATTTTGCTCAAGTGGATTTAAATTGTGCTTTTTCTTTAAAAAACCATCAAATCACAAAAAGATTATATGAGCTTGCTAATGAAATTAGAGGAAGCAATAGTGCTTGCATGGGTGGAGAATATTTTAGTGATTTGAGAAAATTTGATTTTAAATTATTAGAAATTGCACTTGATCCACAAGGCTATCAAAAGACTTTACAAGATCCTATAATACTTGAAGAAAAATTTGCAAAATTAAAAGCGTATTTTAGATTTTGGGCTTATCAAAGCATTGGAAATTTTAAACTTTTCAAGGAATTTTGGAAAGAATATAATAATGCGATTAATCCTTTAACAAGATATTTTCAAAAGGAATTTAATTTAGATAAAGCAAGTGCAATTTATTTTGCTAGTAATGCTTTGAATGAATTTTTAAATTGGGCAGTTGGCGAGACTAAAATTTTTAAAGATATTTCAGATTTTGAAAAATTTGTAGCTAATAGAAATAATTCTTTAGAGCAGATTAAAGAGTATATTTATACTAAAAAAATTAGTAATTTAGAATTAAACAATGGTTTTAAATCAGCTTTGTTAAATAATAGAGAAAGTGAGATTATAAGAGAATTTATCAAATTGGGTGTAAAAATAAATGAAGGTTATGAATCTGCTTTATTTTTTGCACTAGATAATGCAGAAAATGTTAAGCTTTTGCTTGAAAATGAAGCGGTGGTTGATTATAAAAATTCTTTTGGAAAAACACCTTTGTTTTATGCTGTTGAATATAACAACTATAAAGTTGCCAAGCTTTTGCTTGAAAATGGTGCAAATGTAAATCAAAAATACATTAATGATAATGAAAAACTTTCTATTGCTAGTATGGGAAGTAATACGCCATATTTTATCACCTTATGTGCACTTGAGCATACTTCTAAAAATATCTTTATGCATGGAGCAAATTATGCTGATGTAAAAATGCTTAAACTACTTATAGATTATAAAGCTAATTATAAAGAAATAGATGATTTAGGATTTAATGCTCTTGATTTTGCCATCATTGCAAAAAAAGATGAAAATATTAAATTTTTAAAAAAACTTGGTTTAAAAGAAAATGAAAATTTGATGTTATATGAAGAGGCGCAACCATGAAAATTGCTTTAATAACAGGGGTAAGTTCAGGTTTTGGATTAGAAAGTTTAAAAGCTTTGATAGAGCTTGATTATAAGGTTATAGCCATAGCAAGACGCAAAGAAAGATTGGAAAAACTACAAGAGCTTTATGGGGATAAAATTTATCCTATCGTGCTTGATGTTAGAAATAAACAAGCAGTTTTTACAGCAATTGAAAATTTACCTCAAGATTTGCAAAATATTTCTTTGCTTGTTAATAATGCAGGTCTTGCTTTGGGTTTAAATGAGTTTGATTCTTTGGACATTGAAGATATTGAAGCCATGGTAGATACTAATATCAAAGGCTTTTTATACATAGCAAGAGCTACTTTACCTTTACTTAGAAAGGCAAAAAATGCTCATGTGATTAATCTTGGTTCAATTGCGGCAAATGTGCCTTATTATGGAGGTAATGTTTATTGTGGAACTAAGGCTTTTGTGGCACAATTTTCTAAAGCCCTAAGAACGGATTTGCGCGGAAGTAATATAAAGGTAACAAATATTGCTCCAGGACTTTGTAAGACTGAATTTAGTGAAGTTAGATTTAAAGGTGATATTAAAAAAGCCGATGAGGTTTATGAAAATACTAAATATATTAAAGCTGAAGATATAGCAAAAATTATTACTTTTATTATTAGCTTGCCTGAGCATATTAATATTAACGAAATTGAACTTATGCCTGTGACTCAAACATGGGCAGGAACTTTTAGCGAGAAAATATAAAAACTTAAGGAAAAATATGAAAATTTTTTATTTATTATTAGCTCCTTTATTGTTATTTGCTGATGCACAAGCAAATGCAGAACTTTTTGGAGTTTGGACGCTTTTACCACCGGTGATAGCTATTATTTTAGCTTTTATTACTAAAGATGTGGTGCTTTCGTTGTTTATTGGCGCATTAAGTGGTACTTTTATGCTAGGACTTATTGAAAATAGCATTTATCATGCTATTATTGCTTCTTTTACAGGCTTTATTTCTAAAGTGGTAAATGCTATGGCAAGTCCGGGTAATGCAGGAATTTTATTACAAGTTTTAACTATAGGCGGGGTTGTAGCTCTTATTACTAAAACAGGTGGTACAAAAGCAGTTGCGGTTTGGCTTTCTACTAAAGCTAAGCAGGCAAAAAGCTCACAATTTGCTACTTGGTGTATGGGGATTTTTATTTTCTTTGATGATTATGCTAATTCATTAATCGTAGGTCCTATCATGCGTCCAGTGACAGATAAATTTAGAGTAAGTCGTGAAAAACTTGCTTTTATCATGGATGCAACTGCAGCGCCAATTACTGGTCTTGCTATCATTTCTACTTGGATAGGACTTGAAATTTCTTTAATTCGTAGCGGATATGATTTAATCGATAATGCAACTTTTGCGCATTTAGGTATAGTAAAAGAAGAAATCAATGCTTTTGAAATCTTTGTACAAACCTTACCTTATAGATTTTATAATCTTTTTATGCTGATTTTTGTTGTTTTAACTATTTATACAGGTAGAGAATTTGGACCTATGTTAAAAGCTGAGCTTAGAGCTAGAGCGGGTAAATTTTCGCATGGTCATGAGCAAATTGATAATATAGAAGATAAGGTTTTAGAGCCAAAAGAGCATGTGAAATTACAAGCTTCTAATGCCATTATACCTTTAGCTGTTTTGATTGTATTTTCATTTATAGGTTTTTATTTTAGTGGTTATAATGCCCTAGATGATGCGAGTATTAAAGCACAAATTGATGCAGCACCGCTTAGTTTATTTGCCTTTAGAGAAACTTTTGGTGCAGCTGATGCTTCTGTAGTATTGTTTCAAGCAGCACTTTTAGCTACCATAGTAGCTATTATTTTAGGAATGTATAGAAAAATATTTACTTTAAAAGAAGCTATTGCGGTTTGGACTCATGGTTGGAGAACTATGATTATGACTGTGATTATTTTACTTTGTGCATGGTCGTTAGCTTCTGTGATTAAGGATTTAGGAACTTCTAAATATTTAATTGATTTATTTTCAGATAAAACACCTATTTACTTGCTTCCTACAGCAATTTTTATTTTTGCTTCTATTATTTCTTTTTCAACAGGAACTAGTTATGGGACTATGGGTATTTTAATGCCTTTAGCTATTCCTTTAGCTATGGCTGTTGGGGTTCATAATGAATTAAGCGGAGCAGAGTTGCACCAATATATGATTATTAATATTTCAGGGGTTTTAACAGGAGCTATTTTTGGAGATCATTGCTCGCCAATTTCTGATACTACGATACTTTCATCTATGGGAAGTAAGTGCGATCTTTTAGCTCATGTTAGCACGCAAATGCCTTATGCTTTGAGTGTTTGTACTATTAGTATTCTTTGTGGTTATTTACCAGTAGCACTAGGACTTAATGTATGGCTAGGGCTTGTTTTTGGAATCTTAGCTATGATAGCTTTACTTTTTGTAGTTGGCAAAAAGGTAGATGCGTAAATGCATTTTGAAGAAAAAATTGCTTTAAATAAAGCATTGTTTTCTTCTTTATATGATGGAGAAATTCAGTGCTTTGAATCACCTTTAAAAGCTTATAGAACTAGGGCAGAATTTTCTATATATCATCATGAAAATGGGGAAATTTCTTATGCAATGTTTGAAAATAAGAAAAAAATTCCTATTGAAAAATTTGATATAGCAGATGAAAAAATTCAAAAACATATGCCTATTTTATTAAACAATCTAAATGAAAATTTAAAACAAAAGCTTTTTGGAGTAGAGTTTTTAGCTACAAAATTAGATTTAAGTATAACTTTACTTTTCCATAAAAATATAGAGCTAATTGCACAAGATTTACAAGAATTAGCAGAAAAATTAAATCTCAAACTCATAGCAAGAAGCAGGGGTAAAAAACTTATATTTAATGGGGAGAATTTAAGACAAGCTTTAAAAATCAATACAAATGAATTTTTATATGAGTTTAATAATGATTGTTTTATCCAGCCTAATACTTTTATCAATGAAAAGATGATTGAATGGGTTATATCTTGTATTGGAAGTGATTTTAAGCAAGATTTATTAGAGCTTTACTGTGGTTATGGAAATTTTACCATAGCTTTAGCAAGAAATTTTAACAAAGTTTTAGCAACTGAAATTTCTAAAAAAAATATCGAATTTGCTTTAAAAAATTGCGTTTTAAATTCTATTGAAAATATAACTTTTACAAGGCTTTCTAGTGAAGAGTTAAGTCAAGCTTTGAAAAAAGAAAGAGAATTTAACCGCTTAAAAGGCATAGATTTAGATAGCTTTAAAATATCTCATGTCTTGGTTGATCCTCCAAGAGCAGGGCTTGATCTAAGTGTGATTGAACTTATTAAAAATTATGAAAATATCATTTATATTTCGTGCAATCCTATCACTTTAAAAGAAAATCTTGAAATCTTATGTCAAAGTCATGAAATTTTAAATTTAGCCTTTTTTGATCAATTTGCCAATACTCCTCATCTTGAATGTGGGGTGCATTTAAGAATAAAAGCTTAGTATAAGTTAGAATTTATACAAGCTTTGTTATTATAAAAATAGTTGATTTAATCAATTAATTTTTATAAAGGATTTCTTATTTTATTTCAAAAAATTACTTATACAAATAGAAAAATACTCTATAAAGTCAATGAAATTTTAAAACCCTTTGGACTAAAATCAAGTGATTGGAGGGTTTTTGTATATTTAAATCAGCATGGCTATAGTACTTTAGCTCCAATATGTGAGTTTTATCAGATGGATAAAGCTATACTTTCTAGAGTTGTTTCTAAATTAGCAAAACTTGAATATATAGAGTTTTTAAAAGCAGATGATAAAAGAGAAAAAATCATTACTTTAAGCGCTAAAGGTAAGGAAATTTTTTTAGATGCAAATGCTCATATAAGAAAATATGAAAGAAATGTTTTAGATATCTTAGATGTAAAAGATCAAGAAAGACTTTTAAAATTACTTGATTATATCAATGAGAAAATTTAAAAGGTTTTTCATGGGATTAAGTAAAAAATATAATTTATTTAATGTAAATTTTTTCTGTATTTTTGGGATAAATTTTGCTATTTGTCTTGTTTTTTATATGAGTACTATTTCTAGTACAGATTATGTTTTAGGTGTTTTAAACCTTCAAACTAGTACCGCAGGTCTTATTATGGGAGCTTTTGTTATAGGTGCTTTGCTTTCTAGACTTTATTTTGGTTCTATAATCGATGATGTTAATATAAAAAAGGTTATAGTATTTTCGCTTTTGTTTTATCTTTTTATTAATTTGATGTATTTGAAATTTTATAATGTATATTTTTTGATTTTAATACGCTTTTTAGCAGGGGTTTGTTATGGAATTTGCTCTTGTGCTTGTGGGGCAGCTATTGCTAGGATAATACCTAGCAATAAAAGAGGAGTTGGTATAGGATATTATGCTACAAGCGTTGTTTTAACTTCAGCCTTAGGGCCTTTTTTGGCTATAAAACTTGACTCTATCAATCAATTTTGGCTTAGTTTTTTAATAGCTTGTTTGAGTATTGTCTTTGCATTAGTTTTATCTATTTTTTTAAAAGTAAGAAGATTTAAAAAACATCATCATACAAAAAGAAAATTTAGTATTTATAATTATTTTGAAAAATCAGTTTTAAATTTAGCCTTAGTGACTTTTTTACTCGCATGTCCTTTTGGTGCTATTATAGCTTATATGAGTGCTTATACCCAAAGTTTAAATTTAGCTTTTGCTGGATCTATGTTTTTTGTAATATATGCTGGATTTTCTATGGTTTTTAGACCACTTGCTGGTAAAGTGTTTGATAATTATGGTGCTAACATTGTGATGATTTTTTCCTTTTTGAGTTTTATAGTATGTTTGCTTTTGCTTGCTTTTGCATTAAATTTTTATATGATTATTTTAGCTGGAGTTTTTTGTGCGTTAGGTTATGCTAATGCTACTTCAAGCGCTCAAGCTTTAGCTATAAAACTTGCACCTAAAGAAAAAATGGGCTTGGCTAATTCTACGTTTTTTATAGCCTTAGATTTTGGTATAGGAGTAAGTCCTTATTTGCTAGGCATTATAGAGCCAAGTATAGGTTTTGCTAATGTTTATGCTTTTTGTGCTTTATTGGTTGCAATGGCTTTGATTTTGTATTGTTTATTGGTTGTAAAAAAAGCTTCTTATTAATATGATTTTAGATACAATGCTTTAAAAAGGAAAAAGCATTGTGTGATAGTTATAAAATACTAAGTACTATGAAAAATATAGCCATCATAGGACTTAGCCCTAATCAAGATAAACCTTCTCATTTTGTAAGTAAATATTTACAAGATTTAGGTTATAAAATTTATCCCATCTATCCTAAAGAAGATTTTATTTTAAATGAAAGAGTTTATAGAAACTTAAAAGAAATCCCTTTTGAGGTTGATACGGTTGTAATGTTTAGAAAAGCAAGTTTTGCAAATGAAATTTTTGAAGATCTTTTGAGTAAAAAGATTAAAAATTTTTGGATGCAACTTGGCATTATCAATGAAGAAATAATGCAAAAATGTAAAAAATATGGTATAAATTGCGTTCAAGATCGTTGCATTAAAATAGAACTACAAAAAGGATAATCATGGTTGAATTAAATAAAATTTATCAAGCAAAACAAAAAATTGCAGATTTTGTATTAAAAACCCCTTTTGTGCATTCTTCTTTTTTGAGTGAGTTTTTAGAAACTGATGTTTTTTTAAAATGTGAAAATTTGCAAAAAACAGGTGCTTATAAAATCAGAGGAGCTTATAATACAATAGCTAATTTAACTAAAGAACAAAAACAAGCAGGTGTAATAGCTGCAAGTGCAGGAAATCACGCACAAGGAGTAGCAATTAGTGCTAAAAAATTTGGCATAGAAGCTGTGATTGTTATGCCTGAAGCTACGCCTTTATTAAAAGTAAGTGCGACTAAAAATTTAGGTGCAAAAGTGATTTTAAAAGGGGATAATTTTGACGAGGCTTATGCATATGCACTAAATTATGCTAAAGAACATCATTTAAATTTTATTCACCCTTTTGAAAATGAAAGTATTATAGCAGGGCAGGGCACTTTAATGCTTGAAATGCTTGATGAAATAAGTGATTTGGATATGATTTTAGCTCCAGTTGGTGGGGGAGGTTTGATTAGTGGAGTGGCAAGTGCTGCTAAGCAAATTAATCCTGCTATAAAAGTCGTTGGAGTGAGTGCTAAGGGAGCTCCTGCGATGTATGAGAGTTTTAAAAGCAAAAAAATGATTAATTCAAAAGCTGTTAGAACTATAGCTGATGGTATAGCAGTGCGTGATGTGAATAAAATTAATTTTGATATTATTCTTGAATGTGTTGATGATTTTATTCAAGTTGATGATGAAGAGATAGCTAATGCAGTATTGTATTTACTTGAAAAGCATAAAATTACAGTCGAAGGAGCAGGAGCATCAGCAGTTGCCGCACTTTTGCATAAAAAAATAGATTTGAAAAACCATAAAAAAATCGGAGTGATTTTAAGTGGTGGAAATATCGATGTGCAAATGCTAAATATCATTATAGAAAAAGGTTTATTTAAAGCTTTTAGAAAAATGCTTATTAATGTTACTTTGATTGATAAGCCGGGTGCTTTGAGTGCTTTAAGTGATGCTATTAAAGAAGCTCAAGCAAATATAGTTAAAATTGATTATGATAGATTTTCAACTAAGCTTGAGTATGGCGATGCGATGATTTCAATCACTCTAGAAACTAAAGGAAAGGAGCATCAAGAATTAGTTAGAAAGATACTTTATGATAAAGGTTTTAATTTTAATGAAATTTTATGATATATTAAATATAATATTTTTTAAATAAAACCAAAAAAAAGGGTAAAAGTGCCACAAGAGAAAATTTTAGAACCAGATACATTGATAACTTCTAAAACAGATTTAAAAGGAGATATCATTTATGCTAATGATGATTTTTTAAAATATGCTGGTTATAAAATGAATGAGATTTTGTATAAACCACATAATATTGTGCGTCATCCTGATATGCCAAAAACGGTTTTTAAGTGTTTGTGGGATTATATACAAGATGGAAAAGAAATTTTTGCTTTTGTAAAAAATAAAACCAAACAAAATGATTATTATTGGGTTTTTACTAATGTTACAGCCTCATTTGATGATCAAGGAAATATTATAAATTATTATTCAGTAAGAAGAAAACCTAAAAGAGAGGCTATACTGGTTATAGAGCAAGTTTATAAGGTTTTATTAGAAACTGAAAAAACTGGAGGTATAAAAGCTGGAGTGAATGAACTTATGAAGATAGTTAATTCTTATGGTATGAGTTATAATCAGCTAATTTTAGAGCTTCAAAAATAATTTTATAAAAATATTTAAAAAATGTTTTTTAAAAAAAGGCATAATAAGTCTGATTAATTTAAATTTAAGGAAATTATCTATGTCTTTGGAAAAAGTTCTAACTTCAGATGTTTTAATAACATCAAAAACTAATTTAAAAGGTGAAATTATTTATGCTAATGAGGATTTTTTAAAATACTCTGATTATAAAATTGAAGAAATTTTATATAAACCTCATAGTATTATGCGTCATCCTGATATGCCAAGAACTGTCTTTAAATATCTATGGGATAATATTCAAACGAAAAGAGAGGTTTTTGCTTTTGTAAAAAATAAAACAAAATTTAATGATTATTATTGGGTTTTTGCAAATGTAACTGCTTCTTGCGATGCTAATGAAAATATTTTAAATTATTATTCAGTAAGAAGAAAACCTAAAGCAGAAGCTGTTAAAACAATAGAAGAAATTTATAAAGTTCTTGTAAGAAAAGAAAAGGAAGGCGGTATAAAAGCAGGACTTGAAGAATTAAATGCTGTAGTAAAATCTTATGGGATGAGCTACAATGAATTAATAATACAAATTCAAAAATAAAAGGATGTTGATGAAAAATATAGTATTAGTTGGTATTGGTCTGGGTGTTTTATCTTGTGCAAATTCTATATATTTTATGGATTTTATTTCCTTTGGATTTTCTTTGGCTTTGTTTTTATTGTTTGCTTTTGCTTTTGTTGTTTTAAAAAAAGAAGATCAATTTAGTGATAAAATCTTAGATCTTAGCAGAGAATTAAAAAATGGTAATTTTGATTCAAGAATTGTATACATTAAATGTAGCAATAAAAAACTTAAAGAAATTGCAGATAATCTTAATAATACTATAGATGGTTTAGAAGCTTATTTGAGAGAAATTAATACCTCTATTGCTTGTTCTCAAAAGGGTGAGTATTTTAGAAGAGCTATTCCTGAGGGTTTAAAAGGAATTTTTGTTCATAATATTAACTTTATCAATAAAGCTTTAGATGATATAGAAAAAACAGGAAAATCTGTTTTTAAAAATGCTTTATCAAGAGAATTGATGGATTTGAGTTTAAATAGTCAAAATGAAAATTTAAATGACTTATCTTCTGCTTTAAATGGTATTATTAAGTTGATGAGAGAAGTTTTTGGTGATATCAAAATCATATCAGATACTGCTCAAAAGAATGGTTTAGAAGTGGGCAATTTGCAAGATTCGATTTCTTCTATGATGCAAGTGGCTGATGAGAGTAAAAATGCTGTTGATACTTTTGCATCTAATGCTCAGAGTATTAATGCAATTGTGGAAGTTATTAGAGATATAGCAGATCAAACTAATCTTCTTGCGCTAAATGCGGCTATTGAGGCTGCTCGTGCAGGAGAGCATGGAAGAGGTTTTGCGGTAGTTGCAGATGAGGTAAGACAACTTGCTGAAAAAACACAAAAAGCAACTGGCGAGATTACCTTGGCAATTCAAGTAATGAATCAAGAAATTGGCTCAATACAAGAAAATAGTGAAAAGGTATTTGATATTGCAAATTCTTCTAATAGTAAAATCGCTGATTTTAGTGAAGCATTTAGAGAATTAGAGGATAAAAGCTCTCATTTAGGAAAAGAATTTGTTAATTTTGCTTCTGATTTGACTTTATCGGCTATGAAAATAGACCATATTTTATATAAATCAGATGTTTATCTAACTCTTAATGGTTCTCAGCAAAATCTACAAAATCTTGATCCAATCTCTAGTCTATGTAAAGATGAAGATGCAAAAAGTATTTTCTGTCCTTTAATCTCTCAAAATGAAATGGATTCTAAGAGCGAAAAAATACAACACTCTGCAAATAAAGCTATAGAAATAGCTAAAAAAGAAAATATTTCAAAAGAAGATTATGATTCAATTATTAGTGACATAAGAGAGTTAGAAAAAGATAGTAAATTAATTATGGATAAACTAGAAGCTTAATGAGCTTCTAGTTTTTTACACAAGAGCTATTTTTAATACTTCATTTAAAGTTTTTACCCCAATTATTTCCATATTTTTTATTACTTCTTCTGGGATATCTTTTAAATCTCTTTCGTAGTTTTTGTGTGGAATAATAGCCGTTTTAATATCAGCTTTATAAGCAGCAATTAATTTTTCTTTTAAGCCACCTATTGGTAAAACATTACCCATCAAGTCAATCTCTCCTGTCATTGCAACATTAGATCTTACTTTTTTGTCGCTAAAAATAGAGGCAATGGCTGTGGTAATTGTTATACCTGCGCTTGGTCCATCTTTTGGTGTTGCACCATCTGGAACATGAATATGAAGATTGTATTGATTATAAATGCTTTCATCTTCTTTATAAGAAAGATTTTTTGGCGTTTTGATTTGTTCTTCATCAATTAAATTTTTAATAAGACTTTGAGCAATTTTAGCTGATTCTTTCATCACATCACCCAAGCTTCCTGTAAGAGTTAACTCGCCTTTGCCTTTGATCTTAATGGCTTCTATTTTTAAAACATCTCCACCCACTGCAGTCCATGCAAGTCCATTTACTTGACCGATTTTATTTTCTTTTTCATGTTTTTCTATCTCAAAAACTTTCTTACTTAAAAAATCTTTTAAATTTTCAGTATTGATTTGAATGTGTTTAGTATTTTCTTCTAAAAGAAGTTTTTTAACACATTTTCTGCAAACTTCCGCAATCTTTCTTCTTAAATTTCTTACACCTGATTCTCTGGTATATTCATTGACTATCAATTCTATAGCTTCATCATTAAAGCTAATTTCTTCTTTTTTTAATCCATGTTTTTTTATTTCATCAGGTATGAGATAGTTTTTGGCTATTTGGAATTTTTCTTGAGGAGTGTAAGAACTAAGTTCTATAAATTCCATTCTATCTTTTAAAGCAGGTGGGATTAAACTAGCATCATTTGCAGTAGCTATGAAAATGATTTTACTTAAATCAATGTTGAAATTTAGATAATAATCTCTAAATTTAGTATTTTGCTCAGGATCTAAGATTTCAAGTAAAACTGCACTTGGATCTCCTCTGTGATTACGACTTAGTTTGTCAATCTCATCAAGTACAACCACAGGATTACTTTGTTTTGCCTCTATAAGTCCTTGTATAATGCGTCCTGGCATAGCTCCTATATAGGTTCTTCTATGTCCTCTTAATTCATTTACATCTTCTAAACCACCTAAAGCTATGCGTACTAATTCCCTTTTTAGCGCTTTTGCAACTGAATTTGCTAAAGAAGTCTTACCAACACCTGGAGGCCCAACTAAACACAAGATAACTTTAGCACCGTCTCTATCTTTAATTTTGCGTTTTTCTAAAAGTTCTTTAACTGCAAAGTATTCTTCAATACGTTCTTTTGGTTTTTCTAATGCATAATGATCGCTATTAAGCTGTAAAGACACATCTTTTAGATTAAGCTTTTTCTTTGAAGAGTGTTCAAAAGGTATGTCTAAAACCGTTTCTATGTAAGTTTGCACCATAGAGGCTTCTGAGTTGTCTTGATGAATTCTTTCATATTTTTGAATTTGTTTTTTGATTTCTTTATAAGCTTCTTCATACATAAAAGCTTTTTTCTTTTCTAATTTTTTATTATATTCTTCTACTTCGCTTTCTTTTTGTATGTCACTTCCAAGCTCTCTTTGAATTTGCTTGAGTTGTTCTTTTAGGAAATATTCTTTATTGACTTTATCTATTTTAGAATGAACTTTGTTTTTGATTTCTTTTTGGATTTTGTTTGCTTCAATTTCTTTAGCTAAATAATCAATTAAATTTAAAAGCTTGGTTTCTAAATTAGTTTCGATAAAAAATTCATATGCTTGTTGTTTTTTGATTTTGATAGAATTTAGTATTAAATCACAAATTCTACTAGGCTCAACATCTTCTTCTATGGTTCTTAAAAGATCAGGTGGAAAATAATGACTCACAGTCGATAAAACTTTAGCCTTTTCTCTTACCACTTCGATAATTGCTTCTTTTTTTGTGTTGCATAATGGTTCTTGGTGGATTAAATCAACTAGAGCAAGTAAGGGATCATCTGAAATTTTTTCAACAATCTTAGCTTTAGCATAACCTTGAAATAAAATTTTAATCCTACCATCAGGTAGTGGAACTTTTCTCATAATAGTTCCAATAACACCACAATCATAAATATCATCAAAACCACGCCCACCTTCAATTTTTGATGGTGCCACAAAAATCATACTTTCATTTTGTAAAGCAGTATCTAAGGCTTTGATATTTTGCATATCATTTAAAAAAATTGGTGTTATCATAAAAGGGTATAAAAAAAGCTCATCTTCCACAAGAACAGGAAGTTTTGTCGGATAGTTTTGAGTATTTTCTAATTTCATTACATTATACCTTCTTCAAATATTTTTCTATACCATGGAAGTTCTGGTTTAATCATATCGATTTTATTAAAATCGGAATTTTCTATTTTTTGCTTATAAATTTCATAGCTTTGCTCTCTGTTTTTTTTCTGATATAACTCTGCTATGCTAGTATCAAGGTAAAAAACTGCAAGATTAAATTTAGTAAGCATGGTGTCAATTAAATCATTATATTGCACATTAGGGTAGTTTTGATTATATTCATTGATTTCTTCTATTGTTTTTAACATTAGTGCTTGGTTACGATTTGGTACAGCAAAAGAGTCAAATTTGGCTTTGATTTTTAAATATCTTATATAAGCTACATTTTTTGAATCACCAAATTTATTTAAGTATTCATCAAGATAAAAATTTGCCATTTCGTATTCTTCTTCGCTTATATGAGCTTGAGCTAATATAAGCAAAGTTTGTTCTAATAATGGATCAGCAATATGCTCAGCCGCCATTGAGGTATAGTGTTTATCAGCTGCTTCGAGATTTTTTTCTTGTAAATCTTTTATAATTTGTTGATACCATTCCATTGAACTTAGATTATATAAATCTTCGGCTTTTTTTGAGCTACATGCTCCTAAAAATAAACCTGCGATAATAAGCGAAAAAATAAAAAGTTTTTTCATGGTGTTACCTTATAAATTTAATAATTTACAATTATAGTGTTTTTATGTTTATGAAAATGTTAATTTTTAAATTAAAATTATAATCAAAAAGTTTTAATTAGCACAATTGAAAAAGTTGGAACTAAAATTGCTTTATGAGTTGTAATTTCTTAGTCAATAGATTTTAGGAGGCAAAATGAACTTAGAAGTTAAATGTCCTATTTTGGGGTTTGAAGATACCAAAAATATGAACTTTTACAAAATAGATGAGGTTTTTTATAGACTTAAAAGCCTTGATGGTAAAGATTTTTCTTTTGTGATGATTGATCCTTATATGATCCGTCCTGATTATGATTTTGAAGTACCTGATTATTATCAAGAATTATTAGCTTTAAATGAACAAACTAATTTTGGTGTATTTGTTATAGTGGCTATTAATGAGCCATTGGAAGAGTCAACTGTGAATTTTTTAGCACCTGTTGTTATGAATTATGATAATAATTCTTTAGTGCAAGTGATTTTAGATACAAGTAAATATCCTAATTATTTTCAATCTGAAAAGATTTCGGCTTTTATTAAACAAACAAAATAATGTCTGAAATTTATATTTTAGGAAATGGTGCTATGGCAAGTGCTATAGCTAAAGGTTTGAAAGATACTTATAAAGTAGTTATTGTTGCTAGGGATTTAAAAAAAGCTAGTAGCTTAAATTTAGAGGTTTTATCTTATAAAGAATTTGATTTAGAAGATAAAAATGTTATTTTAGCATTTAAACCCTATGCTTTAGAAGAAGTAGCTGTTAAATTAAAAGGCAAGGCAAGATGGCTTATTTCAGTTTTAGCAAATACTACTTTTGAGCAACTTCATTGTGTTAATGCGCAAAATTATATAAAAATCATGCCAAATACAGCAGCTGAATTTAAAGCCTCAGCGACTGCGTATTTGATGGAAAATGATTTATATAAAGATGAAATTTTATCGTTATTAAATACTTTTGGTAAAGCCATAAGTTTGCAAAATGAAAAAGAATTTGATGCGGCTATGGTTTTAAGTGGCTGCGCCCCTGCATTTTTGGCTTTGGTAGCAGAAAGCTTAGCAAATGCAGGTGTTAAAAATGGTTTAAAAAATGAGCTTAGTTATGAGCTTACTCGTGCAAGTTTTGAAAGCTTTAGTGCTTTGTTTAACCATACACATCCTGCTATTATCAAAGAAAAAATTTGTTCTCCAGCAGGGGTGACTATAAGAGGGGTTGAGGCTTTAGAAAAAAGAGCTTTGCGCGGTACTTTTTTTGAAGCTTTTAATGCAAGTTTAAATAAATGAAGCAAGCTTTTAGTCTCCTAGAGCTTGCTTTTTGTATTGTAATCTTATCTTTTGTTTTTGGATCTTATTATCTTATATTTGCAAATAAATCTTTAAATGTTATATGGCAAAATCAAATCCTTTTTAATGAAGAAAAAGAATTATTTATGCAAAATCCTTCATATAAAGCAAAAGAAGTAAATATAAACACTTATAACTTTTTAGAATACACTAGTGATGAGTTTAAACTTAAATCTTTAAAAATAAAAGATTTATCCTATAAAGAAGCTTTTATAGATGAAAAAAGCTTTTAGTTTATTAGAGCTTACACTAAGCCTTATTATCTTGGGTGTATTGATTATTATCTTAAGTAATCCGGCCATACATCTTTATAATCATAGTTACAAAATTAAAAATTCCAACACAGTATTTTTAAATTTAAACCAAACTTTGCTTAGTATGGAAAAAATTTATCATTCTTGTTTAAAAGTGACATTAACAAGTAGTTCTTTTGAGTGCTATATGAGTGCAAATGATGATATTTTTTATGATTTATCATTAAAAAAATTAAACTTTAGTGGCATTATTTTGGAAAACAATGAAAGTTTTTTTAGTCCAAAAAGTAATTTACATTTTATAGAAAATGGAAGTTCTAAAGGAATTTTAAGTAATTATAAAGATATGCATAGTGAAAAAAAGTTAAAAATATATGCTAATGATTATATGTATTTTTATGATATACAAAATTCAAAAATTTATAAAGCATTAGTGAATGATAGAGAGAAAATCCATTTTATTAATGAGAAATTTAGTGGATTTTATACTATTTTATATGCTTATGTTAGAGTATATTTAGAAAATGAAAATATTTATATGCAAATAGATGATTTAAATCATAACAAACGATCTTTTTTACTAGCTCAAAATATTTCAAAGCTTATTTTCAAGCAAGATGATAAGACGCTAAAAGTTCTAATATGCGATAAAAGTCAAAATGAATGTTTATCTAAGTGGATGTTTTTATGAAAAAATCGTTTGCTATGGTTTATACAATATCTTTTATTTTATTTATCTCTTTTGTTATGGTATTTGTTATAAAAATTTCTTCATATTCTCCAAGAATTATGAAAGATTTAACTCTTTATACTCAAGGAAAGATTTTACTTCATGATATAAAAGAGCTTTCTAAATATTTTTTATATCAAGCCTATTTAGAGGGTAAAGAATGCTTAAATGAATATAATTTTGAATATAATAATATAAAAATACGAATTGATTATGCCTATCCTTTGGGTGAGTGTAAAGGATATAAATTGATAGCAAATGATGCTAATGTAAAAAGCATTATAGCGGTAAATATTAGCGTGTTATTAAATGACAATAAAGCAGTAAATGAAGAAGTGTTTTTACAAAAAAGTTTTTTTGTTTATCCTAAATTAGATTGAATGTAAGTTTGAACTCCAATAGCTATCATTTTTACTCCCATAGCCATAATAAAAACTAAAGCAATGCGCGAAAAAACATAAAGCACAAGTTTTCCTATGACTTTTTCAATAGTAGCTGAAAAGTGAAATAAAACAAAAATAAAAGCAAAGGTAAGCAATACAGAAGCTATAGCTATAGCTAAATTTTGATCTTCTGAAATAACCACTATAGTAGAAAGTGTTCCAGGACCTACTAGCATAGGAAATGCCATTGGTACTATACTTTTTTTCAATAATTCTTTATGACTTAATCCTTGATAATGTTGAAATTGAGAACTTGATGGAGTAAAAAGTAAGTTTTTAGTACTCATAATGATTAAAATCAAACCGCCCGCAACTCGTAAATCATTAATATCTATTTTAAATAAATATTTCATGATAAATGGTCCAGAAAGTAAAAAAACTAAAACAATACAAAATGCAGTATAAATGATATTTCTAAAAAGTTTTTTTCTTGTATCAGCATCTAAGCCCTCAGTCATTGCAAGAAATTGAGGAAGATTTCCAAAAGGATTCAAAACTGCTATAATAGCAACAGAAGCAAGTAAAATTATATAAATTTCAGATTCTATATCTGAAAACATAAAAACAACCTTTTATTTTCCCAAGCTTAAAAGCTTGGGTTTGATTTAATAATTATAGTCCTTCAAAAGGATTAGTAACAACTTCTTTTCTATCTACGATGTAAGGGATAAGTGCTACATGTCTTGCACGTTTAATAGCAACTTCAACCATTTCTTGGTGTTTTTTGCTAGTACCTGTTAAACGGCGTGGCATGATTTTAAATCTTTCTGATAAAGCATGTTTTAATAATGCTGTATCTTTATAGTCAATGAAATCAACTTTAGCTTCAGTGTATTTGCAATATTTACGTGAATATTTTCTTTTTTCTGCCATGATTTTTTCCTTTAAAATGGTAATTCTGTATCATCATCATATTTATCAATATCAATTTCCTTCATAGGGGTTTCCTTTTGAGGATTTTGATAGGTATTAGATGGGTTTGTTCTAGTTTGTACTTGAGCATAAGGATCAAAACTTTGTTGTTGGTTAAAATTCTGATTATAGCCATAATTTTGATTGTCAAAATTGTTTTGTTGGTTATTTTGTACAGTTGAACCTAACATTTCTAAATTCTCAACTTGAATACTGTGTTTTGATCTATTTTGTCCATTTTGATCGCTCCACTGCTCAAATCTCAAACGACCTTCAATTAAAACTTTACTACCTTTGTTAAGGTATTGATTAGCAATCTCTGCTGTTCTACCAAAAAAACTAATGTCGATAAAGCAGGTTTCTTCTCTTTTTTCTCCTGTATTTGTACTAAATCTTCTTGTTACAGCTATAGCAGAAGAGCCTATTGCGCTACCTGATGGAGCATAGCGCATCTCTATATCCCTTGTAAGATTACCTACTAAAACGACTTTATTAAACATTAATTAGCCTTCTGTATTTTCACTAGCTTTGATTTCTTTTTTATTTTGTTTGATACCTTTGCTTAGTTTTTCCCAAGCTGCAATTTCTTTTTTATTTTCATATTTTACGATTAAAAATCTAATTACTTCTTCAGTGATTCTTAATACCCTTTCAAGCTCTGCTATTAAATTTGTAGGAGCTTTGAAATAAATCACAAAATAAGTTCCTCTTTCGTATTTTTTAATTTTATACGCAAGTTTTCTTGTTCCCATTGGAACTACGCTTTCAATTTCTGCGCCATTTTTTGTAAGAACTTCTTTTACGAATTCCAACTTAGCACTTACTTCTTCTTCTGTAAGTGTCGGTTTTAATATGAATA
This sequence comes from Campylobacter sp. W0066.1, assembly GCF_024723635.1. Classification (NCBI taxonomy): domain Bacteria; kingdom Pseudomonadati; phylum Campylobacterota; class Epsilonproteobacteria; order Campylobacterales; family Campylobacteraceae; genus Campylobacter; species Campylobacter sp. W0066.1. The sequence continues at coordinate 90,939 of NZ_JANQCW010000004.1, forward strand.
AAACTTCATAATGTCTCATTTAATTTCTCCTTATGGATATAAAGCCTAAAATTTTTAGGCAAGGATTTTGCATAAAATGCAAATTTTATTTTACCATAAGTTTTCTTAATTTAACTTTTTAATATGGAGCTAAGTTGTAAAAGTGTTGCGATTAAAAACTCTTTTTTTTCTATTTTAGAATTCTTTTTTAATTCATATTCGCAATTACAAAGTGTTAAAAAGATATGTTTATATTGTGATATTTTGATCACAAGAGCTTGTTTTTGAAGATTTTGTGCCACAGAAATAGGCGGGGCATAGCCTAAAATTTCTTTTAAGTCTAAATTTCCATAAATTTTAACATGTAATGCAATTTTAAAAAGTCTAGAAAAATTTGCATATAAGGCGTTAATCAGTGCTATTTCATTATAATTTTCTAAAATATTTTCAAGTTCATTTCTTAAATCTTGTTTTTGCATTAATTTATCAAAAAAACTTTCAAAGCTAATAGTACTTAAGCTATAACAATGCTCTTGAATAATTTTTTCATCGATATTTAAACCGCTAAATTTATTTAACTCATTAGCTGCTAAATACAAATTCTCATTAAAATTATAAAAAAGAGCATAGAGGGCATTTTGAGTGATGTTAATATTTAATTCTTTGGCTTTTAAAGCTAGTAATTCCATACCTTCTTTGGCTGAATTTACTTTATAAAATCTACAAAAATTATTAGCAAAAATTTTTTCCGCTTCGCTTTGTTTGGAGCTTTCATCATAAATTTCAAGTAAAAAATAATTATCTTGCGAATTTTGACAAAGCTGTAAAAGTTGTTTGAGTTCTTTGCTTGGGATTTTCTTTTGAGTTTTGATTTCTAGCAGTTTTCTCTCGCTAAATAAAGAAGCACTAGATAAATAATCATAGGCTTGCTTAAAATCATATTCTTCAAAATAAAATCTTAAACTCTCATCAAAAGAGTATTTGTCTTTAATAAATTTAGCATAAAGTTCTATTTGGAAATTATCCGCTCCATAAAGTAAGAAATAATTAGGAAAATTATTACTATTAAGTAAGCTTTGGAGTTGATTTTTATACATTTTGGTTTCTTTCTAAACTAAAATGCTTGGTGATTTTGCCAAAAATTTTAGCACTAACAATATCTACTTCAGTGATTTCTACTTCTACATTTTCTAATAAATTTGCCCTTGAACCTATGATGGTAATCAAAGCTCCTTTAATTTCATCATTTAATTTTACTTGTAATGAACTTTGATTTTCTACTACCAAAGCCTTAAATCTTTTTCCTATATTTTCTTTTGCCCATCTTGCAAATTTTCTATCCATGAAATGCCAAGCAACTTTATCTGCCTCTCTTTCTAGTAAGCTTAATTCCTCACAAGTGCTTTGTATATTTAAAAGCAAATAATTAAACATTTTTTCATCATTGTTGATTTTAGCTTTTAAAAGTCTATGTAAAATAAGATCAGAATATCTTCTAATAGGGCTTGTAAAATGGGTATATTTATCAAAACCTAAGCCAAAATGTCCCGCATTTTCACTAGAATATTCTGCCTTTTTTTGCGCTTTGATGATGAGCTTATCTACTTCTTCTCTTATATTTAGCTCATTTGCTAAGACTTGAATGTCTTTAAATAATTCTATGACATTATTTTTAGGATTAATATCTATGCTAAGTGTTGAAAGATCAGCTAGTAATTGATCTATTTTTTTATAATCAGGACTTAAGTGATTTCTAAAAACTCCTATATCGATGAGTTTTGCTGCAGCTTTATTAGCTAAAAGCATGCAATCTTCGATTAAATTATGCGAGGCTGTGTCATTTTCAAGGCGTATTTTTATGAGTTTATTATTTTCATCTAAAGTCATTCTTAGCTCTTGGGTTTTAAACTCACAAGCATTTTTTAGACGTTTTTTACGTAAATTTTGAGTGATTTTAAAAACTTCATAAAGCCAATTAATCGCACCTAAGTCTTCTTGCGTTTGTAAATACTCATCAACTTCATCGTAATTAAAACGGCGTTTTGAGTTGATAATAGCCTCAAAAAGCTCTTCTTTAATCACTTCATTATTTTGATCTAAACTTATTTTAAAACAAAATGCTAATCTATCTTCGTTAGGTTTTAGTGAGCAAATATTTTCACTCAAAGCTCTTGGCAACATAGGTATGGCAATATGAGGAAAATAAATCGAAAAGCCTCTTGATCTTGCTTCTTTGTCAATAGCACTATAAGCATGCACATAAGCGCTTACATCAGCTATGGCTATATAAATGGCATGTTCATTTTTATCATAATAAATTGCATCATCAAAATCTTTTGCATCAATTGGATCAATGGTGCAAAAATTTAAATTTCTAAGATCTTTTCTTGATGGATACATACTTGCATCAACTTTATCTCCATAAGCTTTTACTTCATTTTCACATAAATTATCAAAAATTGCATTTTTATTAAAAAGTGCTAAGGAAATTTTTTCATCTACAAAATCATCATCAATATGCCCTATCACTTCAGTGATATTATTATCATGATTTTCTATTTTTAAAATAGTTCCTAAAGGCAGAGCTTTTAAGGATTTTTGAGAGGCTTTTAAGGCGCATGTAAGTCCTGTTTGAATATTTACTCCAAGGACTGCTTCGCCGTATTTTTTAGTCATAACCAAAGATGTTTCATGGACTCTTTTAAGTATTAAAATAACTTTAGCACTTGGGCGCTTTTTTTTAAGAGGGAGTAATTTTGCCACAACTATATCAGCATAATTTGCTCCTTTTAAATTTTTATTTTCTATGAGTAAATCACGCTTAAAAGCAGGATCAAAACTTTCTAAAAATCCCGTTCTATTAACAGAAATATCAATCTTACCAAAAGTAAAGCCATCTTTTAAATAGTATTTATTTTTATAAAATTTAATAATATCACAAGTTAATAATTCTCTAATGATTTGCTTGTTTTTATTGGTAATTTCATTGGCATTTAGACCATAACTTAGTTGATTAAATAATTCTTTCATAAGACTCTTTATAGTAATTTTTCAAAACTTAAATTTTATCATAAAAGGATTAAATTTATATTTTTTAGTTATAATCTTTGCTTTAATTTTAATTTTAGGAGTGCATAATGGCTGTATCAATTTATTATGATAAAGATTGTGATATTAATTTAATAAAATCAAAAAAAGTAGCTATTATAGGTTTTGGCTCTCAAGGTCATGCTCATGCTATGAATTTAAGAGATAGTGGCGTAGAAGTGATCATAGGCTTAAAAGAGGGCGGACAAAGTTGGGCAAAAGCTCAAAAAGCAAATTTTATAGTAAAAAGCGTAAAAGAAGCTACTAAAGAAGCAGATTTGATTATGATTTTAGCTCCTGATGAAATTCAAAGTGAAATTTTTAATGAAGAAATTAAACCTGAATTAAAAGCAGGTAAAACTCTAGCATTTGCACATGGATTTAATATCCATTATGGACAGATTGTTGCTCCAAAAGGCATAGATGTGATTATGATAGCTCCTAAAGCTCCTGGTCATACTGTAAGACATGAATTTAGTATAGGTGGGGGCACTCCTTGTTTAATTGCTATTCACCAAGATGAAAGTAAAAATGCTAAAAATTTAGCTTTAAGTTATGCTAGTGCTATAGGTGGCGGTAGAACAGGTATTATAGAAACGACTTTTAAAGCTGAAACTGAAACAGATTTATTTGGCGAACAAGCAGTGCTTTGTGGAGGACTTAGTGCTTTAATCCAAGCTGGTTTTGAAACCTTAGTTGAAGCAGGATATGAGCCTGAAATGGCGTATTTTGAGTGTTTACATGAAATGAAATTAATTGTGGATTTGATTTATCAAGGCGGTATTGCTGATATGAGATATTCTGTTTCTAATACAGCTGAATATGGAGATTATATCACAGGGCCTAAGATTATTACCAAAGAAACTAAAGAGGCTATGAAAGGTGTTTTAAAAGACATACAAAATGGAAGTTTTGCTAAAGATTTTATCTTAGAAAGAAGAGTAAATTTTGCAAGAATGCACGCAGAGCGTAAATTAATGAATGATTCTTTGATAGAAAAAACAGGACGCGAACTTCGCGCTATGATGCCTTGGATTAGTGCTAAAAAATTAGTTGATAAAGATAAAAACTAATTTGAAAACTATAAATAAAAAATACAAAGTGCTTCTAGCACTTTGTCTTGTTATAATTGGAATTTTTCTTTTTGCATTTGGAGCTTTGTTTTTAAAAAAAGAAGAAAATAAAACCTTAGACTATAATCAAACCATAGTTAAAAAAGAACTATTGCCACCCACAAAAGAGCAAGAAAATAATTTTAGTTTTAATGATATAAATTTGACTTTAGAAAATGAAAAATTAGAATTTTTAGATAAAAATATTAGTGAAATTTTAAATTTAAACCCTGTAAATACAGAGTTAAATCAAACTAAAGAGGATAATCAAACTTTAATTTTAGAAGTAATAGATCAAAATACAAGCAAAGAATTAATCAATAAAGAGCAAAATATATCAGATAAAAATGAGGATAATAAAACTCAAATCCTAGTGCAAAAAAATACCAAACCTCGTCTAGCAATTATTATAGATGATATGGCAAGTCACACTCATGTAGATATGCTTAAAAAAACAAATTTAAAATTAATCCCATCTTTTTTTCCACCTGATAAACGCCATCCTTATACAGCTGAGTTCGCAAAGGATTTTGACTTTTTTATGGTGCATTTGCCCCTTGCTGCTATAAAATATGACAAGGCAGAATTAAATACCTTGCATCCTAGTGATGATATACAAAAAATAAGCAAACGCGTAGCTTTTGTAAAAGAGCAATTTCCAAAAGTAAAATTTATTAACAACCATACAGGAAGTTTATTTACTGCAAATAAACAGGCTATGGAAAAATTATTTAGTGCCTTTAAGCAAAATGATTTTATTTTTGTTGATTCAAGAACCATAGGAAATTCTAAAGCCAAAAACTTAGCAAGTCAGTTTAATCAGCCTTATATAGCTAGAGATGTTTTTTTAGATAATGAAGATGATATAACATATATTAAAAATCAACTCAAACAAGCAGTAGAAGAGGCAAAAAAGAAAGGTTTTGCTATTGCTATTGGTCATCCAAGAGAAAAGACTTTTAAGGCCTTGGTGCAAAGTAAAGATTTGTTAAATTCAGTTGAGCTTGTGTATTTAAATGAAATTTATTGAGAATATTGAAGATTTTAAAAATCTTTTAAATCCGCCTTCAAAGATTTATTATAAAGGCAATTTAGAGCTTTTAAATGCTAGAAAAGTGGCTATTATAGGTTCTAGAAAAATGAGTGTTTATACTAAAAATTGTCTTGTTGAATTGGTGACTTTGTTAAAAAAAGCTAAGGTTTGTGTAGTAAGTGGCGGGGCTTTAGGGGTGGATATCCAAGCAGCTAAAATAGCCCATCCTCAAACCATAGCTATATTTGCTAATGGGCTTGATGAGATTTATCCAAAAGCAAACACAAATGAAATTTTAAATATTTATGAAAATGCTTTGGCTTTAAGTGAAAATGAAGGAAATTATAAGGCAAAGCCTTATGATTTTTTATTAAGAAATAGACTTATTATTGCTTTAAGTGAGGTTATTATAATAGCCCAGGCTGATTTAAAAAGTGGTTCTATGCAAAGTGCAAGACTTGCTTTAAGTATGAATAAACCTATATATGTATTACCTCATAGGAAAAATGAAAGCGAAGGAACAAATTTGCTTTTAGCAACAAAAAAGGCAAATTTAATTCATGATTTTGATGAATTTGTAAAAATGTTTGGAGAGTTTCATCAAGAGCAAAGCGAAGATGATTTATTAAGTTTTTTAAAACATGAAGATGATTTAGAAAAAGTTTTAAAAAAATTTGGTGATAGAGTTTATGAATATGAACTTGAGGGTTTGGTGGAAATATCTGGAGTGAAAATAAGAGCTTGCTTATGAAAACTTTAGCATTAGATATAGGCTTAAAGCGTATTGGTGTTGCTTTGTGTATTAATAAAAGTATAGCTATGCCACTTGAAGCTATTATTAGAAAAAATCGCAACCAAGCAGCAAATGAGGTAAAAAAGTACATCAAAGAGTATGATGTAAATACTTTGGTGGTAGGAGTTCCTTTAGGTGGATCTAGTGAAGATGAAATGCGAAAAAGGGTAGAACATTTCATATCTTTACTTGATTTTGACAAAGAAGTTTTTTTTGTCGATGAGAGTTTTAGTTCTAAAAATGCACAAGAACTTGGCATGGTGAATTTAAAGAAAAAAGATGGCAAACTTGATTCTTTAGCTGCGTATTTGTTTTTAAAGGATTTTTATGGCCTTACTTGATTTAAATACAACTTTAGATGAAATTTATACAAAAGAGCAAAAAGAACAAATCCTTCAAAGTTTTAATCAAGAAAAATATATTAATATTTTTAGAAATTCCTTGCTTGTTGATAATGATGAATTAGAAGAAATTTTAAATAATGAAAATATAGAATTTGAAAAAATTGATCTATATTGTTATAAAATTCCAAGTATTTTCAAAAGCAAATTAAGTTCACTGAAAGCTTTTGATGAGGGTAAGTTTTATATACAAAATTATTCTTCATACCTATGCGCTAAAACTTTGGGTGTTAAAGCTGGTGAGAATGTGCTAGATATGTGTGCAGCTCCTGGTGGAAAAAGCTTAAATTTAGCTAATTTTATGCAAAATGAGGGTTATTTAGCAAGTTGTGAATTATCTAAAACACGTTTTTTTACCTTAAAAAAAACTATGGAAAATTATCAAGTTAAAATTGTAAAATGCTTCTTAAAAGACGCACGTACTATAGGCAAGGCTTGTCCTTTGAAATTTGATAAAATTTTACTTGATGCACCTTGCTCAACTTTTGCAAAAATGGGTTTTGAAATACAAAAAAATACAAAAGAAATTAAGCAGATAGCAAATTTACAAAAAAAGCTTTTGCATTCAGCATTACTAGCCTTAAAACATGGTGGTGAGTTAGTGTATAGCACTTGTACATTTTTAAGAGAAGAAAATGAAGCGGTTTTAGAAAATGCATTAAGAAATGAAAATTTTAAATTAGAATTGCTTGATTTTGATTTAGCTAATGTTAATTTTATTTACTCAAAAAGTGATGAGTTTGATTTATCATTTGCCAAAAGAGTTTTGCCAGATGACTATGCAGATGGGTTTTTTATAGCAAAAGTGAAAAAACTTTAAAAATCAATAAATTTAAATGTGAAAAATATTTTTATTCATAAAACTTAAATTGCTATTTTTAGGTGCTTAGAAGCTAAAATCACATTGTGAAACTCTTGTGAATAAAATATCAAAATTTTGAAAGCTTAAATTAAAGTAGTAGTAAATAAATATAATAAAAAATATATAAAGATAAATAAGCACGAGGCTTATTTATCTCTTAAGTTTAATTCGCTGATTAATTTAGTGTAAGCTTGATAATCTTTTCTTTTTAGATAAGATAAAAGTCTTTTTCTTTGACCAACAAGCTTTAAAAGACCTAAACGAGAAGAAAAATCTTTTTTGTAGATTTTTAAGTGTTCTGTTAAATCTGAAATTCTTGCACTTAAAAGTGCGATTTGAACTTCTGGAGAACCTGTATCTCCTTCTTTTCTAGCAAATTTTGCAACTATTTCTGCTTTTTTAGCCGAATCTAAAGCCATAATAGACCTCCTGAGCGGTATTTAATTAAAAGGTGTAATTATAACTAAAAAACCAAAAAAAATGCTGAATTTAAAAAATATGAAATTTAATATTTATCGATACTTATTTTTGATATAATAAAAATTTTTATTAATAACCAAAAAATAATATATTATATTTATAACTTGAAAGGAACAAATGTTATTTACCAAAGCTAGCGAATATGCTTTATTGTCTTTAATTCATATAGCAAAATCTCAAGAACCGCAAGATGTAGATACTATGTCAAGCGTTTTGGATATCCCTAAAAGTTTTTTAGCAAAAATTTTACAAGCTCTTGCTAAAGATGCACTTTTGAAATCTTATAAGGGTGCTAAAGGTGGATTTATGCTTGTTAAAAAGCCAAGTGAATATACTTTAAAAGAAATTATTAATAGTGTAGAGAAAAAATCTATTAATGTTTTTGAGTGTAGCAATGGAATTTGTCCTTCTCAAAAAGAAGATAATTGTAAAATTATGCCTATTTTGGTGAAACTTCAAAATAAAATCGATGATTTTTTAGTTTCTATTACTTTAGAGGATATTATTCAAAATAATGGCTAAAAGAGATATTTTTAGCTTAGTGTTGCCTTGGGTTGCTCCACTTGTTGCACCTATTTTAAAGGCAAAAAGCTTAACTATAGTAGCTGTAATTATTGCAATTTTAGCTATTATTATAGTACCTTTACCAAGTATAGTTTTAGACTTTTTTCTTGCTTTAAGTATAGCAATTTCGGTTTTAATTATTTTAATTTCTTTATATATACCAAAGCCTACGGATTTAACAACTTTTCCAACTATGATTTTAATTATCACGCTTTTTAGACTTTCACTTAATATAGCTACAACGCGTATGATTTTGAGTGAGGGTCATCAAGGACCAGCTGCTGTTAGTGATATAGTGGCAAGTTTTGGTGAATTTGTTGTTGGCGGTAATTATGTTATAGGTATGGTTGTTTTTTGTATTTTGGTTTTGATTAATTTTATGGTTGTAACCAAAGGTAGTACAAGGGTTTCTGAGGTTCAAGCAAGATTTACTCTTGATGCAATGCCAGGTAAACAAATGGCTATTGATGCGGATTTAAATGCAGGTTTGATTGATGAAAAAACTGCACGTGCAAGACGTCAAGAAATCATAGCTGAGGCAAATTTTTATGGAGCGATGGATGGTTCTTCTAAATTTATAAAAGGAGACGCTGTTGCTGGGATTATCATTACTATTGTAAATTTAATTGGTGGCTTTATGATAGGTTATTTTCAGCATGATATGGAGCTTGGAGAGTGTGCCTCAACTTATACTATATTAACAATAGGTGATGGACTTGTTTCTCAAATTCCTGGACTTATAACTTCAACAGCAACTGCTATCATTATCACGCGTGCTAGTAAAGATGAGGATAATTTTGCTGAAGGTTCTATCAATCAGCTTTTGGGAGAATATAAAACACTACTAATTGTAGGTTTTGTTTTATTTATTTTTGCTTTAGTACCTGGTTTACCACATTTTTCTTTGGGTTTTATGGCTTTGGTATTTTTGGGTCTTGGTTATATGATAAAGCAAGTACAAGAGGGTAAAATTCAAATCAACGCAATTTCGGCTAAAAAATCCCAAGAAGCTGATGAGCAAGAGCAAGCTAAACCTCAAAAACGCAGTGAAGAAGAAATTTTAAGAGAAGAAGAAAATAAAATCACAGATATTTTAAAATTAGAAATTTTAGAATTAGAATTAGGCTATGGGCTTATTAAGTTAGCAGAAAGTGAATTAACAGAGCGTATTAGATCAACAAGACGCAATATAGCTCAAAGTTTAGGCTTTTTAATGCCAAAAATTAGAATTAGAGATAATTTGCAATTAAAACCAAATGAATATACTTTCAAACTCAAAGGTGTGGGTATAGCTAGTGCTGAAATTTATCCTGATAAATATCTAGCTATGGATAGTGGTTTTATCACTGAACCTATCGAAGGTATAGCTACTAAAGAACCTGCTTTTAATTCTGATGCTTTGTGGATAGAATCATCTTTAAAAGATGAGGCAACGTTAAATGGTTATATTGTAATTGATCCAGCAAGTGTGATTTCAACCCATATGAGTGAGCTTATAAAAGCTAATGCTTCAGAGCTTTTAACTAAACAAGAGGTTCAAAATTTATTGGATAAAATCAAAAATGATTATCCTATCGTGGTAGATGATTGTTTAAGAGTTGCTAGTATAGGTTTAATCCAAAAAGTTTTAAAAGCTTTACTTAAAGAACATATTCCTATTAAAGATATGCTTACAATTTTAGAATCAATTAGTGATATAGCTGAAGTAAGTAAGAGTTTAGATATGATTATTGAGCATGTAAGGGCCTCTTTAGCAAGAGCAATTACAAATTTATATGTGGATGAAAAAGGACAAATTAGCTTTTATATTTTTGATGCTGCTGCGGCTGCAAAATTAATGGAGCATGTGCAGTTTAAAGATGGTTCGTATCATTTAATGATAAATGTAGCTCAAACTGGTGCTTTGGTGGAAGCTTTAAAAGCTGAACTTGCAAGTGTGGCAAATACAAGAATTAAGCCTTTCTTGCTTTGTGTTGAACCACAACTTAGAAAATTTATCGCTGATATTTGTTCTAATTTTGGTATTAATATTACGGTTTTAAGTTTTGCTGAGATTGCAGAAAATACCAAATTTGAAACAGAAGGCATCATAAAAGTTGATAATTTATAAAGGAAAAATATGAAAATTTATCATCTTTCACATACCGATTTAGATGGTTATGCTTGTCAGTATGTGCTAGATTTTTATTTTAAGAATTGTTATTTTTATAATTCTAATTATGGTAAAGAGATTAATGAAAATTTTAATGTGATTTTTAAAAATATAGAGGAAGATTTAAAGCAAAATCCTAATGAAGAATTTGTGATTTTAATCACGGATTTAAATTTAACTTTAAGTCAATGTGAAGATTTTCAAAAAGCTATAGAAGGTAAAAAAATCAAGCTTTTACTTTTAGATCATCATCAAAGTGGCTTAGAATGTATGCAAAAATATCCTTGGTATTTTTTAGATGATAAAAGATGTGCTACTAAGATTGTTTATGATTTTTTTAGTAAATGTTATGGCGAAAATAAGGCTTTGTCAGAATTTGTAGATGTGGTAAATGCAGTAGATATTTGGTTGAGTGAAGATGAGAATTTTGAACTTGGAAAAGTACTGCTTGGTATGGTTTCTGGAGCAAAAGAAATCAATAGAGTAATGTTTGCACAAGAAAATATCAAATATCTTTTTTATCTTTTTGATGTTTGTAGAAAATACATTCATCAAAAAAATGCTCATATTAATTTAGATGATGACTTGCATGGCTTAAAAAAATCTTTTTTTAAAAAAGAAAATGATGATACTTTAAGTAATTTAATTTCCAAATTTGTGGTAGAAAGACTAAGTGTAAATAAAGAAAAATTTAGTGTATTTTATAAAGGAAGTAAAGGTTTATTAACTTCAAATATAGGCAATACTTCTGTAATTGGAAATGATTTTTTAATGCAAAATCCCGATTTTGATTTTTTTGTTGATCTTAGTTCAAGAAAAACCTTAAGTTTTAGAGCAAATAATAAAATCGATGTGAGTTTGATGGCTAAAAGCTTGGTCAATGGGGGAGGGCATAAAAATGCTAGCGGTGGATTGTTTGCTGCGTATAAAGATAGCTCTAATTATGATTTCATAAAAGCACAATTTGTAGATTTAATTAAAAGCAAAGAATTAAAGGAAAATAATGAAAACAAATCATGATTTTAAAGAAGAAATAGAAAATTTACAATATGAATTAAGCATAGTTTTAGAGGCAATGCTTTTGTTTGCTGGGGTAAAAAGAGCAAAATTAGAAAAAGCAATTGAGGTTTATATTGATTGTATTGATGAGGTTTGTCAAAATACTCAAAAAGAAGGAGTTGATGAGATCTTAGAAGTAGTAGAGTACTTAAAAAATCATCATAAAGATTTATTTGAATGAAAATTTTATTATTGCTTTTTGCGGGAATTTTTTCTTATGCAAATATTTATGAGGATCTAAGTGATTTTGCTTACAATAAACAAAACACGCTAAATTTAAGCTCAAGTCAAGCTTTATTTTTAGAATACAAACAAAACAAACAAGCTTGTGTGGATATAGTGCTTGCTAAAAATAAGGCTTTCGTGGTTAAAATTTATCCACTGTGTGAAAATTTAAATGAAAAAAGTCTAAATGAATACTTAAATACGCAATTTATAAGTTTATACGCTAAAGATTTATCAAAACTAAGAAAAGAAATTGCTGATATTAAAAATATTATGCGTGATTTTATGATTTATTATACTTTACATCAATCTTTCGCAAATGAAATTAAGAAAATGAGTAAAAATGATAAATTACAAGCATATAAACTAGATAAGAAAAAAGGTGGAAAAATTCTTTATAAAGTTAATAATCAAGCTTGTGTAGTTTTTGATTTGTATTTAGATGAGAATTTGCAAGCTAGTATGCAAGTAAGCGGAATGGAAAATTTGGATAAAACTTGTATGGAGTTAATCTCATCCCCTGATTTTAAAGACTTATCTTTCACAAAAGAGGGTATGAGAAAATATAAATTAAAAAACTAATCTAAAAAATCTTAAATAATATAATTTTAAAATTCTACTCAAAGCCATTTTTTTTCTTTCTATATTGGAAAACACATAAGCTTCAAGATCTTGCTTTTCTCTTAAAGTAAGATTTTTCATTATTGTAAACCTTTTAAAAAATATTGCTAGACGCAATTATATTATCTTTTCTTTTAAAAAAACTGAAAAAGAAATTTTTATATATTATATATAAATGGCTAAATAAACTTTAGTTATATAGACTAAATAATTTTAAATATTTTTATTTAAAAATAACTTGACATTATTATACTAAAGTTGTATAATTATTTTGTCACTTAAAAACATTGAGTGCTAAAATAAAAAACTAAGGTTTTGTAGTGAAGTCTTATAGTAAAAAAGATTTAATTTTAAAAACCATCATTGAGACCTATCTAGAGGGTAATAATCCTGTGGGTTCTAATGAGTTAAATCATAAAGTTAGCATACCTGCTTCTACTATAAGAGTTTATTTTAAAAAATTAAGCGATGAGGGTGTATTAACACAACTTCATATTAGCAGTGGTCGCATACCAACTTTTAGTGCTATGAAGGCTTATTGGTATGAGCAACTTTGCGAAAATGAGATTGTAATTAATGATCTTGCTTTGCTAGAGTTTTTGCTTGATAAGTTTGAAATTTATACCTTAGTTTATGGTGGTGATGAGCTTATTTTGCAAGATATTACTAAGGTTAATGATAAATTTATCATACTTGATTTTGGACAAAATGAGTTGGTTTTAAGATTTAGCCAAGATAGTTTGATTTTCTTGCAAAGACTTATAGGGCTTGATCTAAAAAGTATTGAAAATTTAGCTTTTAGAGTTGAGTTTAAAGAGTTATTGGAAAAAATTGTCGTGCTAAAAGAAGCTATGGTTTATTATAGATATAATGAGAGTAAGGCTTATCAAATTTATCAAAATGATGAATTTGCTAAGCTTTTATCTCCTCAAATTGGATTTTATTTTAATGATAAATTGCAATTTGATCCTTTGTTTGAAGAGGGTTTTATGGGGTTAAAGCTTAAGAGTACATTTTTAGGTAAAGAATCTAATGTGGTTTTTGCCGGTAGTGTGTATTCTGATTTTAAAACAATGCTAAATATTATAAAGGAGGCTGCGTGAGCGAAGAAAAGCAAAATGAGCAAATGCAAGAAGAAGCAGTGGAAAATTCAGAAAGTCAAAACAATGAATTAGAAAAACTTCAAGCAGAGTATAATGAGTTAAAAGATACTTATTTAAGAGCAAATGCTGAATTTGAAAATATCAAAAAAAGAATGGAAAAAGAAAAAATTTCAGCAACAATTTATGCAAATGAAAGTTTTGCAAAAGATTTGCTTGATGTAGTTGATGCATTAGAGGCGGCTATTAATGTAGAAGCTAATGATGAAATAAGTTTGAAAATCAAAGAAGGGGTTCAAAACACTTTAGACTTGCTTTTGAAAAAACTTGAAAAACATATGGTTAAAGTAATAGAAGCAGATGGTGAGTTTGATCCAAATTTACATGAAGCGATGTTTCATGTTGAAAGTGCTGATTATGAAAGCAATCATATTGTCCAGCTTTTACAAAAGGGCTATATGATGAATGATAGAGTGATTAGATCAGCAAAAGTTAGTGTTGCAAAATAAAATTTAATAAAAAGGATAAAAAATGGCAAAAGTTATAGGTATAGATTTAGGTACAACAAATTCTTGTGTGAGCGTGTATGAAAGAGGTGAGAGTAAAGTTATCCCAAATAAAGAAGGTAAAAACACTACTCCTTCAGTAGTTGCTTTTACAGATAAAGGTGAAGTTTTAGTTGGAGATAGCGCTAAGCGTCAAGCGGTTACTAATCCTGAAAAAACTATTTATTCTATAAAAAGAATTATGGGTTTAATGATCAATGAAGAAGCAGCAAAAGAAGCTAAAAATCGCTTACCTTATCATATCACAGAAAGAAATGGGGCTTGTGCGATTGAAATAGCAGGTAAAATTTATACTCCACAAGAAATTTCAGCAAAAGTTTTAATGAAATTAAAAGAAGATGCAGAAGCTTTCTTGGGCGAGAAAGTAGAAGATGCGGTTATTACTGTTCCAGCGTATTTTAATGATGCACAAAGAAAAGCTACAAAAGAAGCAGGACAAATTGCAGGATTAAATGTATTAAGAATTATCAATGAACCAACTGCAGCAGCTTTGGCGTATGGACTTGATAAAAAAGAAAGTGAAAAAATTGTAGTTTATGATTTAGGTGGTGGTACATTTGATGTTACTGTGCTTGAAACAGGTGATAATGTTGTAGAAGTTTTAGCAACCGGTGGTAATGCATTTTTAGGTGGCGATGATTTTGATAATAAGTTAATCGACTTTTTAGCAAATGAGTTTAAAGATGAAACAGGTATTGATCTTAAAAACGATGTAATGGCTTTACAAAGATTAAAAGAAGCAGCTGAAAATGCTAAAAAAGAATTAAGTTCAGCTAATGAAACTAATATTAATTTACCATTTATCACAGCTGATGCAAGTGGTCCAAAACACTTAACTAAAACTCTAACAAGAGCTAAATTTGAAAGTATGATTGATGGCTTAGTTGCTGAAACTATTAGTAAGATTAACGAAGTAGTAAAAGATGCAGGGCTTGATAAAAGCGAAGTAAAAGAAATCGTTATGGTGGGTGGTTCTACCCGTGTTCCACTGGTACAAGAAGAAGTTAAAAAAGCTTTTGGAAAAGAGCTTAATAAATCAGTAAATCCTGATGAAGTTGTTGCAATAGGTGCGGCAATTCAAGGTGCGGTTATTAAAGGTGATGTTAAAGATGTATTATTGCTTGATGTTACTCCACTTTCTTTGGGTATTGAAACTTTAGGTGGTGTGATGACTAAAATCATTGAAAAAGGTACAACTATACCAACTAAAAAAGAACAGGTTTTCTCAACTGCTGAAGATAATCAAAGCGCAGTTACTATCAATGTTTTACAAGGTGAGAGAGAATTTAGCCGTGATAATAAATCTTTAGGAAATTTCAATCTTGAAGGAATTCCACCAGCGCCTCGCGGTATGCCACAAATTGAAGTAACTTTTGATATTGATGCAAATGGTATTTTAACAGTTAGTGCAAAAGATAAAGCTACAGGTAAAGCTCAAGAGATTAAAATCACAGGTTCAAGTGGACTAAGTGAAGAAGAGATCAATAACATGGTAAAAGATGCAGAGCTACACAAAGAAGAAGATAGAAAACGCAAAGAAGCAGTAGAAGCTAGAAATGCTGCTGATAGTTTAGTACATCAAGTAGAAAAATCTTTAAGTGAGCTTGGAGATAAAGTAGGCGATGATGATAAAGCAAATATTCAAAAAGCTTTAGATGAGTTAAAAGAGATATTGAAAAATGCTAATGCTTCTAAAGAAGAAATCGAAGGCAAAATGAAAGCTTTAAGTGAAGTTTCTCATAAATTAGCAGAAAATATGTATAAAAAAGAAGAACCAAACGCTCAAAAGAAAAAAGACGATGATGTAATCGATGCTGAAGTTGAGTAAAAACTAAACTAGAAGCAACAAGGCTTCTAGTTTAATCAATATATTTTTTACAATCTTCCTTAAAATAATTTCTATCAAATCTTGCAAAATTATCATTATTTGGCACTTTATAACATTCGCTGAAATTTTTAGCCTTAAGAATTTTGACATAAAAACTAGGAATGGCTATGTTGTTTTTAATGCGTTTTGGCTTATCATCATAAAGTACTAAATTTAAGACTTCTAATTCTTTATTTTTCTTTGCTAAATATCTTTCTCTTTGTTCGATTTCATTCCAAATTTCTGCATTAATATCTTTTTTTTGCGGGGTGATATTGCTCATTAAAAAAGTGCTAAGTTGGGCTTGTGGGGTCGCATTCATGGATTGATTTGGCACGACATGCCCTCTTGTATAACCACTTCTTAGATAATCCTCCCAATAAGTTCTGTATTTTTTAGGTATATTTGTATCTTCTTGAAATCTTGGGCGTTTTTTGATGTGTCCTTGATTTAAAATTTTAGCTTCTAGTTTATAAGCAATAGCCTTAGTGCCTTTATAATTATAATCATAACAATTAATATAATAATATTTATCCATCAATAAAGAGCATTCTTTAAAATATGACTTAAAACTAGGATGCAATTCATATTGAGTATAAGCAAAAGAGCTTAAAGCTAAGGCGCAAAGTGTTAAAACTTTTTTCATGCTAAAAGCTTTCTTACCATTTCATTAAGTCTTTTACCATCAACGCTTGCGCCAAAAGCTGCTTTAGCTTCTTTCATCAAAATACCTTGTTCTTTTAAAGAGCTAATTTGTAATTTATCTATAAGTTTTTTTAGCTCATTTTCTAATTCCTCATCGCTAAGTTGTTTTGGTAAATAAGCACTTAAAATAGCTACTTCTTGGAGTTCTTTTTGTGCTAAATCTTCTCTAGAGCCTTTAGAAAAAGCCAAAGCTGCTTCATTTCGTTTTTTAATCTCGCTTGCAATGATTTTATATATTCTTTCATCACTAAGCGTAATTCTCTCATCAACTTCTATTTGTTTAAAGCTAGCATTAAGCGTTCTTAAAGTGTTTCTTTTAAAATCATCTTTATTACGCATAGCTTCTTTAATATCTTCTAAAATTTGATCTTTTAAACCCATTTTTTCTCCTTTAAAATTTGATATTTTTAAAATGTGCTATACACACACCTTCTCTAACACCATCATCAATTACAATGAGCTTTTGCTTATTAAATAAAGCAAAAAGTATCATTGAGCCTGCTATGAGGTATTTTTTTCTATTTTCCCCAAGATAAATTTTAGCTTTTTCTTGTTCTAAATTCCAAATTTTTAAAGCAAAATCAAAAAAATCTTTGCGTTTGAGTATTTTGCCATTTACATTTTCTTCTAGGTAATCTTTGTATTTTATGTTTTGTTTATAAGCACAAAGTGTGGTAGGTACTCCTGAATTTAATATGAAAAAATTTCCTTTTAATTTTATATCTTTACTAAGATTAAAAGCTTTTAAGACAAGTTGTTTTAGATGTGTAGGATAGGGGCTTAGATGAATTTTTAATTTTTCATCTTTAATACGTGCAAGATTTTGAGGATATTTTTTTAAAAATCTTACATAAGCACTTGATTTTATGGCTTTAAAATGCATTCTTTCATAAAAACTAATGATTCCAAAATCATAACTTTTACTAAACTTATCATTTGAAATTTCACAAGAAGCACCGCCTAAATCACAATAGTTTAGGTCTTTTCTAAAAAGCTTAAGAGCTTTAAGACGCTCTTGCATACCTAAAATACTTAGTTTTGCTTCGGTTTTTGCATCGATTAATTTTATATCAAGTTTAAATTCTTTTTGAATTTTTTCAAAAATAAACTCAGTATTTTTTGCTTTTCTAAAAGCAGCTGTGGCGACTGCTTTGGCTTGACTTAAATCATAATTTTTTTCTTTTAAGATTTTTAAAGCGCTAAAAATTCTTTCTATGGCTTCATCGCTAATGGTGTCATTTTGCATATTTTTAGCTGCGCCTATGATAAATTCTTCGCTTTTTAATTTATTAAAATTCTCATCCATTAAAACAGCTCTTAATGTATTTGAACCCATATCAATACCTAGCACTAGCTCTCCTTAAAAAATTTAAAGTATAATAGCAAAAAACTTATAAGGAAAACTTATGCTTTTAGGGGTTAATATCGATCATATAGCAGTTTTAAGAGAAGCTAGAAAAGTAAATGATCCTGATTTACTTGAAGCTGCGTTTTTGAGTGCAAATTTAGCTGATCAAATCACTATCCATGTAAGAGAAGATCGTCGCCATGCTAATGAGTTTGATTTAGAAAGTATCTTAAAATATTGCAAATGTGTAGTGAATTTAGAATGTTCTATTAATATGATAGAATATGCTTTAAAATACAAACCCTCGCGCGTTACTTTAGTACCTGAAAAAAGACAAGAACTCACAACAGAAGGCGGTTTAAATTTAGATAATGAAAAATTACAAGAAACCATTAATGCTTTAAAACAAGAGCAAATCGAAGTTTCTTTATTTATTGATCCAAATTTAGAAGATATCAAAAAATCATCTTCTTTAAATGCTGATTTTATAGAGCTTCATACAGGCTTGTATGCTAATATTCATAATGCACTATATACCAATATCAATCAAACTTCTTATGCATTGCCTGAATTAATTTTAAGTAAAAATGAACTCAAAAAGCTTTTAGAAAATGAACTCCAAAGATTAAGACAAAGTGCAAGTTTGGCTAAGAGTTTAAATTTAAGAGTAGCAGCTGGTCATGGGCTTAATTATAAAAATGTAAAAAATATCGTAGATATTTTAGAAATAGAAGAGTTAAATATAGGCCAAAGTATAGTAGCAAGATCGGTTTTTGTGGGCTTAGAAAAAGCTATATTGCAAATGAAAGCTTTGATTAAAAGATGAAAAAAATTGCTATTAGCATAGGAGATTTAAATGGTATAGGTATGCAAATTTTATTATCTTGTCATGATGAACTAGTAAAAATTTGTGAGCCATATTATTTTGTACATTATGAATTATTTCAAAAAGCAAGTAAGCTTTTGAAAATAAATCCTAAATCTAAAATCAATTTAGTAGAAATTTCTAATGCTTTAAAACCACATTTTGCTTTTAAAGAAGAAAAAGAAAATTTTTTAATTTATGAGTTTTCATATCAAGCTAGTAAAATTATTGATTTTGATTTTGAGTTAAATCCTGCGAATTTAGACGCTAAAAGTGGGGTTTATTCTTTTTTAAGTTTTGAAGGAGCTAGTTATTGCACGCATTTGTTTTTAGATGCTTTGGTAACTTTACCGATTAATAAAAAGACTTGGCAAATGGGGGGAGTGAGTTATAAAGGTCATACTGAGGCACTAAGAGATTTTTTCAAACAAGATGCTATTATGATGTTAGGGTGTGATGAGCTTTTTGTGGCTTTATATACTGAGCATATGGCTTTAAGAGATGTTTATAAAGAGATTAAGGCTTTTAAACTTGCGCAATTTTTAATTAATTTTTATCAATGCACTTTATTTGAGAAAATTGGTGTTTTAAGTTTTAACCCTCATGCAAGTGATAATGGTGTAATAGGTGGAGAAGAAGAGAGGGAAATAAAAAAAGCTATAAGAATGGCAAATGTATTTTTAAAAGATTACGCGTTGAATTTGCAAAATTTAGAAAATGAAGATTTTTTAAGTCAAAAAGAAAAAGAACTTTCTTGTAAGGAAAATACTTATTTAAGTGAGCCTTTGGTGGCTGATAGCGCTTTTACCCCTTTTGCACTAAGTAAATGCAAGTATTTAGTGAGTATGTACCATGATGTAGGCTTAGCTCCTTTAAAGGCTTTGTATTTTGAAAAAAGTATCAATGTAAGTTTAAATTTACCTATAATTCGCACTAGCGTTGATCATGGTACAGCTTATGATAGGGCTTATAAAAATGAAAAAATTAATTTACAAAGTTATATGCAAGCAGTGAAATCTGCTTTGCAATTTTTAAAGATCAAAGAAAAAACTAAGTAAAAGTTACTAAAATTAATTCATTAAAATAAATTCTTAAGGAGAATGCTTGAGTAAAGATAATGCTATTGCATTTTTTATTTTTATTGTGAGTGTTTTATGCTTTTTTGTTTGGGGGTATAATTATATTCCTAATAATTCCATGATATTATTTATCCTTGCTAGTGTATTTGGTATTTTTATGGCCTTTAATGTTGGTGGTAATGATGTAGCAAATTCATTTGGTACTAGTGTGGGTGCTAAAACAGTTACTATAAAACAAGCTTTGATTATTGCAGCGGTATTTGAATTAAGCGGGGCTGTGTTTGCAGGCGGGGAAGTAACAAATACTATAAGAAGTGGTATAGTAGTTTTACCTGATGGAATTAATCCTATGGTATTTGTATGCGTAATGCTCTCAGCTTTATTAAGTTCAGGAATTTGGCTTTTTGTGGCGACCAAAAAAGGACTTCCAGTTTCTACCACTCATAGTATTATAGGAGGTATTGTAGGTTCAAGTATTGCTATGGGCTTTGTATTTTTTGATCAAGATCAAGCATTATCTATGGTAAATTGGAATGGTATTTATAAAATAGCTATGAGTTGGATTATTTCGCCTTTGCTTGGTGGGCTTGTGGCGTATTTAATTTATGCTTATATTTATAAAAAAATCCTAAAGCCATCAGAAGAAATAACTCTTGTGGTAAAAGAAATTAAAAAAGAAAAAAAAGCATTTAAAGAAGAATATTTTAAAAATTTAAAAAACAAAAGCCAAGAAGAGCAAATCAAAGAACTTAGTGCTATTGTTTTAGATGATGATGAAAAAAGAAGTGAATATAAGTTAAAAATCAAAGAGTTAAAAGAAAAAGAAAAAAACATAGATGTTTTCTCAAGAATGAAATTTCATGTTCCTTTAATAGCAGGTGTAGGTGCATTGACTATTGCTTCTATGTTTTTATTTAAGGGTTTAAATAATGTTTCTACTTTAGATGTAATGCAAAATTTATGGATAGTTTCGATCATTTCTATTTTTGCTTATATTGTTACTTTAGCAGTTGTGAGGTTGATGAAAAAAACTCAGGTTAATAAGACTATAGAAAAGATTTTTTCATGGTTTCAAATTTTTACTGCTTCAAGTTTTGCTTTTTCACATGGAGCTAATGATATAGCTAATGCTCTTGGACCATTTGCTGCTATTTTAGATGTACTTAAAAACAACACCATTAATCCTAGCTCACCAGTTCCTTTTGCTGTAATGCTTATGTTTGGTATAGCTTTAGTTATTGGACTTTGGTTTTTGGGTAAAGAAGTTATTCAAACTGTGGGTTCAAAACTTGCTGAAATTAAACCAACAACAGGCTTTAGTGCTGAACTTGGCGCAAGTATTGTTATACTTTTAGCTACCCAACTTGGAATTCCAGTTAGCTCAACCCATATTTTAATCGGTGCTATTTTAGGTATAGGGGTATTTAATAAAAATGCTAAATGGGCTATGATGAAACCTATTGGTTTAGCATGGGTGATTACTTTACCAGTTGCTGGAATTCTTTCAAGTATTATTTTTATTATCTTTGTAAACACAATCTTATGAGTTTAAACTCATAAGATGTTTTTTAGCTTCATCTAAATTAGAACTATTGATAAAATAATCAATTTTTGAAGGTTTTTTATATACTTTATCATAATATTCAAAAAGCATTTTTACACAAAGTTCTAAATTGTTTTCTTCATAATTTTGACAAAGTCTTAATTTAAAATCCTTGCTGATATAAGGTGATATTTTTTCAACACATTGATAAAATACTTTTTTATCCATTGGAGTATAGTTTTTTAAAACTCTTTGAATGCGTAAATTCGTGTCACATTCACACCAAATTTTCTTAGCTTTTTGCATGCTATTGTATAAATTTAGCGGGATAGTTAAATTTCCAATTTGTCTGCTTTCAGCTTCTATAAAACAAGTTTTATAAGTATAATCTTTTAAAAAATAAAACAATTCATCTTCAAAAGCTTTTTGGCTTGGTTGTTCTCCATAAATTTTACCAAAACTTGATCCTTGATGGTTGGCTAGTTTTTCTAAATTTAAAGCATTATCTAAAGTTTGGATTAAATCACTTTTGCCACTTGCTGTATTACCACAAAGACATAAAAACTCAATATTTAAATCTTTTCTAAAAAACTCACTCACATAACTTCTATAAGCTTTATATCCACCTTCTAATCTTACAACCCTATAGCCAAGTTCAGCTAAAATTAAAGCAATAGCTTTTGATCTTTTACCACCTCTTGCGCAATAAATTCCCACCAAAGAGCCTATTTTATAATTTTGATAAATTTTATTAATATGCTCGCTCATATTTTTACAAATATAACTTGCGCCTTTTGCTTTAGCTAAGCCTTTGTTTTTCTTATAAAGTGTGCCTATTTCTTCAAATTCATTATCATTGAGTGCGTAGTAATTTTGTGCAGATTTTATATGAGCAAGTTTGTATTCTTTAGGGCTTCTTGCGTCAATTAAAAGATCAAAATTAAATTTTAAAAAATTTTCAAAATCAACTTCTTTATACATAGTCTTTAAAAGCTTTACATAAGGTAATATAAACTTTTTCCAAATCGCTCCCGCAAACTCTAGTTTGTCCTATGGTAGTGATAAAATTTGTATCCCCTTGCCATCTTGGGATTAAATGATAATGACAATGTGGTGCTATGCCAGCTCCTGCTGCACTGCCTAAATTCATACCTATATTAACACCCTTAGCGTGAAAGTTTTCTTTTAAAATTTTAACTCCAATACGTACAAAATGGCTAATTTCTAGCCATGTATCAGCGCTTAAATCTTCTATATTTTCTAAATGCTCATAAGGGATAATCATAAAATGACCTGGACTATAAGGGTACTTATTCATAATGCCAAAACATTCTTTAGCTCTAAAAATCACCCCAAGTTTTTCATCTTCATTAAGTTCATGCTTACAATGACAAAAAGGGCAAAAATTTTTATCTTTATTGTTAAAATATACATCCCTCCAAGGTGCGTATAAATACTCCATCAACTCTCCTTTATGCAAGCATGTAGATTTTTAATATTTTTACTTATAAGAGCTTTATTTTTTGGTATCAAAGGTAATAGCTTTTCATCTTCTAATAAAAAAATTCTAGCTCCAGCTAAAATAGCATTATTAAGATCGCTTTTGCTTTCAAGGTAAAAAATAGCCTCTAAACCAAGATGTATTGCAAAATTATAAAGTTTTTTTAGTTGCATAGTTTTTAGCATTTTAGGAAATACAATAAATGCATCAGCCCCATATACTAAGCTTTCTAAAATTTGATATTCATCAAAAATAAAATCAAATTGCACAATAGGTTTTTCATGATAGCGTCTAAAAAGACTTAAATTTTGTATGTCTTGATGAAGCAAAGGGCTTGTTGGCAAGATGATGGCATCAAAATTTTCATGATTAAAATTTAAATCTTTAGAATATAAAAAATGTGAAAGATTTCCTTCAAGTAAAAGTGTATAAATATCTTTAGGATAAAAGGCATTAGAAGCTAGACTTCTACCTAACATATCATAAGGAAAAATTTCTTTTTTACTTTCAAGAATTTTTTGTGTTTTTGAAAAATGATTTTTTAAATCTATTGTTTTAAACATTTTTCGATGGCCTTTAAATGCTCTTTGCTTTCATCTGAGCTTGAAAATTCTTTATCATGCAGTGTTTTTTGCAAAATTTCATAAGCCTTTTTGCAATCTTTAAGTTTATAATACCCCCAAGCTAAAGAATCAAGATAGTAAAGATTCTGTGGTTCTTGTTCAAGCGCCCAGCCTACTAGCTCTATACCTTTGGCTATATCAATATCATATTCAATCAAGGCATAGCCATAGTAGTTTTGATATAAAGCATCACTGCGTACATCTACGCTTTGTTCAAATTTTTTCATGATAGAAGCTAGAATTTTTGGATCCGTGACTTTTTTACTTTTAGGATTCATATGAATTTCAAATTCTAAAACCCCTGCCATAGAAAGATATTTTTTATCTTTGCTAAGTTCATAGTGTTTTAAAGCTATTTCATAGGCTTTTTTATAATCTTTTGTTTGTGTATATAAGAAAATTTTAGTATCAGGATCTATGTTATATTTTTGGGTTAAATTTAGAGCCTGAGTATAATTTTTTTCTTGTACTAGTAATTCTATCATAGCGTAGATGTATTTAATATCATTGTTAAGTTTATATAGCTTTTCAAGGGTTTGAATACCTGCTTTATAATCTTTTTGTTCTTGATAAATTTTTAAAAGTAGGGTGCATGTTTTAAGGGTACAGTGTGAGTTTTTTACAAATTCTTCTAAGGCCTTTTTGGCTTGGTTGATATTTTTATTTTTGATATTAATTTCAACTATTTTAAGTAATAAATTTTCATGTTCAAAAAGTTTATAAGCAAGATTGTATTGCTCTAAAGCTTTAGTATATAAAGCTTTTTTGGCAAAAATATCACCTAATATTTCATAATTTCTATAATCTTGTTCTTCTTTAATGAGTTTATAAAGTATGGTTTCAGCTTGTTTATAATCTCCTATTTCAAAAAAGTATAAAGCATTTAATCTTGCAATGGCTGTGTGTTCTAAAAAGTCTTTAGAAGCTTTTAAAAGCTCATCTTTTTGTTTTAAATTAGCACTTAAAGCTAAAAGTAAAGCCTTTTGCAAATAAATACTTTCATTATTTTCATGAAATAAATTTGCATAAATATCACATGCTTTTTGAAATTGTCCATGCTCTTCATAAATAAGTGCTTGTAGGATTTTATCTTCACCTTTAGCTAAAGCAAGGCTTGTTAGGATAAAAACTATAATTAGTGAAAGCAAACCCCTATACATTCTTTTTTTAACTCCTCTTTGTGTGTTTTAAAATACTCCCAAAATGGAAAAGTTCTGCATTGTTTTGGTCTATGCTTGTAAATTAAACATTTTTTATACATTGTATCAAAAAAAATACAACGGTAGCCATTTTCATGCTTTGCTTCTTTAAGGCTATATTTAAATCCAACCTTGATGAGGTATTGCTCTTTAAAGGCTTCAAAGCTTAAATTTAAAAAACTAGCAATAGCTTCTAGTTCTTCTTTGCTAGCATAGATATACCCACTTTCTCCAGTGCAACACTTCCCGCCGCATTTTTCACAAGCGCTTTCATCAAAAGAATAATCAAAACCTTTTTCACACATCATAGCTTACAGTTCCTGTATTTTCATAAATTTCACTAATTTTTGGATTTAAAACATCATTTTCATACATAAAAAGTGTAGGCATTATCGCACAAGGACTTTTGCTATTTTTTTTAATATGCATTAAAACAAGTCTTGCATTAGTTTGTGTATTAGTATGAACACATTGAAGTGAAACTAGTTTTAATTTAAATTGTTTTAAATAAGCGCAAATTTCATCTATAAAACTTGCCTCATAACACATAAAAAAACTACCATTTGGTTTGATTAAAGTATTTATTTTAGCAAGCATCTTCTCAAGTGGCATAAATTCTTGATATCTTGATATACATAAATGTAAATCTTGGCTTTTTTGTGTATTTTTTTTATAAAATGGAGGATTAGAGATTAAAAAATCAAATTTTACATCACTTTTATAGTTTAAAAAATCTTCACAAATGCCTTGAATTTCAAGTTTATTTTCTTTAGCATTTTTATAACTTAGTTTGATATTTTGCTCTTGGATATCTAGTAGATAAACTTTTGAATTTGGAAATTTTTGCTTTATCAAAAGTCCTAAAATTCCACAACCACATCCTATATCAAGGATATTTCCTTTTAAATTATATTTAGATAAAAAGTCAAAAAGCAAAAGACTATCGTTATTATAGCGATAGCCTTTTGAATATTGAAAGAGTTTTAGCATTTATAAAGATGATCGCAGATTTTAAATGAATCATTTAAACCTACTACAATAGAAGCTCCGTTTTTACTCGCTATATCGCCTGCTACAAATAATCCTTTTACATTGCTTTCTTTATTTTCATCAAAGCTTGGCACGCCTTTTTCATCAACATCTATAGAGCATTTTTGTAAGAAATCAAGTGGAGTTGAACCCCCAATAGCATAAATAATACGATCATAAATTTCATTTGTGTCATTAGTGAAATTTACTTTAGCTTTACCACTTTCATCTTCAATACTAGTTATATCTATGCCAAGTTTTGCTTTTACACTACCTTGTTCAAAAGCTTTTTGAATATCTTCTAGATTAATATCGTTTAATCTTGAGAAAGTTTCTCTTCTATAGCAAAGCGTCACATCGTTATTTTTAGCTAAATCTATAGCGTATTCTGCTGCTGAATTTCCACCACCTACAACTAAGATTTTTTCACCTTGGCTTGCTGAATTTGCATTAAAATTGATGATTTTTGTTAAAGTTATAGGTAAAGTATAGCTTGGTTTATTTGGCTTGCCCATTCTACCTATGGCAATAACTGCATTTTTGCAAATATAATTTTCATTTGCAGTGCTAACGATGAAATTTTCTCCATCTTTTTTAACACTTTCAACTTCACTAGAAAGCTTTACTTCAAGATTATGCTCTTTGATAGCATTTTGAAAAGTTTCTATCGTACTTTCTCTAGTTCCATCTTCAAAATTTATATGCCCGTGATTTGTGCTATCGCAACCTTTATATGCTTTGTCTACTCTTTTGCCTTCTTTATAAAATTTTACTAAGGTTTGACAAATCGCATCAGCTTTTTCTAAAACAATAACTTCTTTATTTTTTATTTTAGCTTCTACTCCCGCTGCAATACCTGCAGGGCCAGCACCAATAACTACCATATCAAAAATTTTCATTATTTCCCTTTTTTAGTATTTTAATGTGTAAATGTATCAAAAAAATGATAATGAAATATAAAAACTTTAGTAAAATTCATTAATAAAATTTAAAAAAGGTCTAGCTTATGTATAAGATAAATAAAATAGAAAATTCTATTACAAAATTACCAAAAAAAGTATGAAAGAAATTATCTATAAAATTAATTTAGAATTAAAATAAGCCAAAGGCTTATTTTAATGAGTTTGCAAGATTTTAGCTAAATCTTTAGCGCCTTTTAAATCCACTTTGCCAGAACCTAAAAGTGGAATTTGTTCTACTTTAAAATATTTACTTGGTTTAAAAATAGCAGGCATAGTAGAGTTTTTAATCGCTTCGCAAATTCCATCAAAATCTTGCTCTTGGCATTCTACTAATAAGCATACCATTTCACCTTTTTTATCATCATCTAGTGCAACTGCGCAAAATTTTACTATATCTGTATTGATAAATTTAGCAATTTCCTCTTCTAAAGCCCCTAAAGATATCATCTCGCCACCAATTTTTGCAAAACGAGAATAACGATCTACTATATATAAAAAGCCATCCTCATCTACATGACCTTTATCGCCGGTATTATACCAGCGTATGCCATCGATTTCTTTGATAACTTCACCGGTTTTTTCTTTATTGTTTAAATAACCTACCATAACCTGATGGCCACCAATGAGTATTAATCCATCTTCTCCATGATTTAAACTTTCATAAGTAGATGGATCTACTATGCGTATAGCGCTTCCTGGTAAAGGCATACCTACACTACCTTCTTTATTTGCACGGTGTAAAATCCAATAATCAGGATCAAATTTATTCGGTAAATTCACACTTGCAACCGGAGTGGTTTCAGTAGCTCCATAACCTTCAAAAATAGGTTTTTTAAATTTCATTTCAAAGGCACTTCTTACTTCACTTTTGAGTTTTTCAGCACCTGAGACGATAATTCTTAAGCTTTCAAACATAATCGCATCAAGTTTTTTATTTCTTGCATAAATACCTAGAAAAGTTGAAGTAGCACACATAATGCTAATATTATTTTTTACTATAGCTTTTGCTACACCTAGCGCATCAGTTGGATCAGCATGTGTTATGCTTTTAATCCCTTCTAATAAAGGCATAAAAGTAGTTACAGTTAATCCAAAAGCATGAAAAGGTGGCAAAGAAGATAAGACAACATCTTCATTTTTTGCACATAATACATCTGAAATTTGGGCTATATTGCTTAAAATATTACGATTATTTAGCATTACTCCTTTAGGTGTTCCCTCGCTACCACTACTAAATAATATAGCAGCTATGGCAAGGTTTTGTTTATTAGGCGCAAATAATGCTTTTATTAAACAAGTAGGTAAGATACTTACTAAAGCAAGCATAGAAAAGATTTTGAGTTTTTGTTTTTTAAAGCTTGCGATAACATCTTCCATAAAAATAATTCTAATATGCTCTTCAAATTCTAGTTTTATACCTTTATTTTCTAATTTTTCCATAAATTTTCTAGAAGTATAAATTTGTTGAATTTGAGAACTTTGAATGGCTTGATTAATTGCTTTTATACCTGCTGTGAAGTTTAAATTTACTACGATTTTATTTGCAAGCAATACAGCTAGATTGCAAAGAGAACTAGCCATAGAAGCAGGGAGTAAAATTCCCACGCATTCTTCTTTTGGAGCATAGCTTCCTTGGGTAGGTTGTATATTTAGCTCATGCGATCTATTTTTTATGAAAGAGCTAAAAACCAAACTTAAAGCAAGCATTTTTCTATAGGTAATACCACCTATTAAAGGATCAACAATAGCTATTTGACTTAAATTTCTTTTAGCACTATCTATCCAAGCTCTGGCTATAGTATGCATACCTTCACATTGAGATTTCCAAGCAATAAAAGAAAGTTCAAAAACTTTTGCTTTAACCACTTCTTTTTTAGTGTGTATTGGCAAGCTTTTTCCAAAAGCAATAGCGATTTTTCTTTTGCTTATTTTGCGGTTTCTTGCTGAAAATTCTTCATCACTTCTTGAAAAAGCACTTCCCCAAAGTCCTCTAATATAAAAAGGCAAAATCACTCCATCTTGTTCTTCTAATTTTGAGCAAACTAACTCAAATCCACCTTTAAATTCATTAAGTTGTCCATGGCGTGAAAGTACTCCTTCTGGGAAAAGACAAACCAAATTTCCGTTTTTAATATGCATAGCAATAAGCTCTAAGCTTGATTTACTAGAAGCACTTGAAACAGGAATAACTCCAAATTTATCAAGAAAAATTTTAATATACCACTTAGAATAAATGCTTTTTTCCATAACAAAATAAATTTTTCTTGGTATGGCCATTTGTATAATAGCCCAATCTATAAAAGATATATGATTACCAAGTAATAATGCTCCACCTTTTTCAGGAATATTTTCAAAACCTTCTACTAACAAACGGTAGCGTTGAAAAAACGCTATACTCATTAATAAACGCACTAAAGAAAAAGGCAGTTTACTTAGCACATAAACGCTTCCAAAAAATGCCACAGCGATGATAAAATAAAACAAATTTATCACTTCAATTTTAGCATATGCAGCAAAAGTAGCTAGTGCCAAAAAGCCTAACATAAAAATATTTTGTATAAAATTATTTCCTGCTAAGACTTTTCCTAGTTCATTTTCTTTTGCATGAAATTGTATTAGAGAGTTTAAAGGTATGATAAAAAATGCTCCGCTTAAACCAAAAATAAAAAACACCACACTATAGCTTAGTAGGTTTTCTAAAAATGGCATTAAAATGCTCATTAGAAAAACCCCTAAAGCACCTAGTGGTATAAGACCTAATTCGATGTAATTTTTAGAAAACTTACCACTAATAAGCGATCCTATAATCACTCCTATACCAGAAAAAGCTAAAGAGCATTGTACATAAAAGGTATTTTCTATGAAAAGATCGTTTTTTGCATATACAGGAAAACTCACTAAATAAAGTTGTGATATGGCCCAAAAAAGTGAAATTCCTACAATACAAAGCCAAATGATTTTATGAGAAAATATTGTTTTTAAATTAGAGGCTAAAAGCTTTCCTTGGAAATATTGTTTTTTATTAAAGCTTAAATTTTTATCTTCTTCTTTTAAGCTAGGAAGTTTATAAGCTAAAAAAAGTTCTAATACAGCAAAAGCTATTAATACAAAACCCAAAGGTGCAATTTGTGTTAAAATATCCGAAGGAGTGTTAAAATTTGGCTCAAAAAGCATTTCAAAGCTTAGAGAAAATACCGCCATACCCGCTAAAATAGCCACAATACTTACCGCATTGACAGCTCCATTTCCCATAGCTAAAAGCTCTTTTCCTACTAATTCTTTTATAAAACCATATTTTGCAGGAGAGTATAAGGCAGATTGTACTCCCATGATAAAAGTCATTACAAAAGCAAGCCAAAATGCTCCAATATAATAACACAAACAAATAATACAAGTTAATATTACTGAAAATAATGCAGATATTTTCATGATTTTATTTTTAGGAAATTTATCTGCTAAAAATCCAGATGGTGAAAGCATAAGAATAAAAGGTAAAAGCATCAAAGCATTGACAATAGCGGTTAAAAAAAGTTGGGTGCTATCTTCATAAAATTTATAGATAGTGTTTTGTATAATGATTTTGTGTCCTAAATCTACAAAAGCGTTAATAAAAGCCACTGCTAAAAATGGCAAT
This sequence comes from Campylobacter sp. W0066.1, assembly GCF_024723635.1. Classification (NCBI taxonomy): domain Bacteria; kingdom Pseudomonadati; phylum Campylobacterota; class Epsilonproteobacteria; order Campylobacterales; family Campylobacteraceae; genus Campylobacter; species Campylobacter sp. W0066.1. The sequence goes on from NZ_JANQCW010000004.1 coordinate 121,328, forward strand.
ACGCCAAAAATCTTTAAAAAATTTCCTTGCATTAAAAACTCCATTTTATTTTAAAAATATTATTTTATTATATAAAATTTAAATGGAGTTTTGATATTTGATTAATCTTTAAATTCTACCACTTCATTAAATGCAAAACGAACTTTTTCTGTGCTAATATTTTCTTGGGTATGTCCTAGAGTAATGAGCATGGATACTCTTTGTTTAGTAGTGTTTAAATTTAAATATTGATTGATTTTATCTTTATCAAAGCCACCGATGATACATGAGCCTAAATTTAAACTATAAGCAGCATTGATAATATTTGCAATAGCAAGATAGCTTTGTTCTTTGGCATAAATAAAACTTTGTTCTAAATCCATTGCATCTAAAAATGGCTTATAAGTTTGCAAGCGTTTGTTTAATTCTTCTTGGCTTAAACCTCTCTTTTTTAGTTTTTCTTCAAAATAATCCTTAAAATCAGCCCTTGAGATTACAACTATAATAGCAGCGCAATTTGCTACATGGCTTTGATTATTAGCTATTTTAGCAATTTCTTTTTTATGTTCATCTTTTTGAAAAACTAAGAATTTCCAAGGTTCAAGTCCTAAGGAGCTAGGAGATAATCTAGCACATTCTAAGATATATTCTAAATTCTCTTTAGAAATTTTTTCTTGGGTGTAAGCTCTAATAGAAGAGCGATTTTGCATTAAATTTAAATAATCTTGCATTATTTTTCCTTTTTTTGATTTATCTTATATCTTATAAGCTTTAAAATTGTTAAAATTATATTTTATTGTTACAATTTTATTTTTACTTCATACAAATGTTTTATTATATGATTTTTAAAGGATTAAAATGAAAAAAATAATTTATTTAAGCATATTTTTGATTATACTCATTATAGGGGTGTATTTTTTCTTTTTTGCAAATAAGGAAGAATATAATTATCTAACTTATGAAGTTAAAAAACAAGATATTACTCAAAGTATAGAAGCAATAGGCGAAGTTTATGCAAAAACACAAGTTGATGTTGGTGCGCAAGTTAGTGGGCAAATTACTAAACTTTATGTAAAATTAGGTGATCATGTTAATGAGGGTGATTTAATCGCACAAATTGATAAAGATAAGCAACAAAATGATTTAGATATTACCAAAGCTCAGCTTGAAAGTGCAAAGGCAAATTTAGAAAGTAAAAAAATCGCTCTTGATATAGCTACTAAACAATACCAAAGAGAGCAAAAACTTTATACTAAAAAGGCTACTTCCTTAGAAAATCTTGAAAATCTTAAAAATACTTTTTATGCTCTAAGAGCAAATGTGGCTGATTTAAAAGCTCAAACTACTCAACTTGAAATTTCTTTAAAAAATGCTCAAAAAGATTTAGCTTATACCACTATAACTGCACCTAGTAAGGGTGAGATTATTAATGTAGCGGTTGAAGAGGGGCAAACTGTAAATGCAAACCAAAATACACCAAGTATAGTGCGTTTGGCTGATTTAAGTGAAATGGAAATTCGTATGCAAATAGCTGAAGCTGATATTAATAAAATTAGTGTTGGAAAAAAGGTTAAATTTAGCATTTTAAATGAACCTGATAAAAAATATGAAGCAACTATTTCAAGTATAGATCCAGCAAATACTACCATAAGCGATGCAACAAGCAATACAAATTTAAACTCAAACTCAAGTACTAGCACTAGCGCTGTGTATTATTATGCAAGGGTTTTTGTAAAAAATGATAATAATTTTTTACGCATAGGTATGAGTACAGAAAATGAAATTGCTATTAAAACAGAAAATAATACTTTAGTTATACCAACTTTAGCTATAAAAAGCGATACAAGTGGTTATTATGTAGAAATTTTAAAAGCAAATAATATAAGCGTGAAGACACCTGTTAAATTAGGCATTAAAGATAGTTTAAACACTCAAATTTTAGATGGTATTAATGAGGGTGATTTAGTTATCATAGGTAAAAATAAAAAATGATATGTTTAGAAAATATACAAAAAAAGATTAATAATACAACTATTTTAGAAAATATTAATCTTTATATTCAAAAAGGGGAATTTGTAGCCATTATAGGGCAATCAGGTAGTGGAAAAACCTCTCTTTTAAATATTATAGGAACACTTGATGAGCCAAGTAGTGGAAAATATTTTTTAGATGCATATGAAGTAACTAATTTAAGCAAAGATGAAAAAGCAAGAATTAGACGCGAAAAAATTGGTTTTATTTTCCAAAGATATAATTTGCTTAGTCTTTTAAATGCTAAAGATAATGTAGCCTTACCTGCTGTTTATGCAGGAAAAAACAAACAAGAAAGATCGCAAAAGGCTAAAGAATTACTTTCTTTTTTAGAGCTTGATCATAAAGAATTATCAAAGCCAAATGAACTAAGTGGTGGGCAACAGCAAAGAGTTTCCATAGCAAGAGCTTTGATGAATGGTGGTGAGCTTATTTTAGCAGATGAGCCAACAGGTGCGCTTGATTCTAAAAGCGGTAAGATAGTTTTAGAAATTTTAAATAAACTAAATGAGCAAGGACACACTGTAGTTTTAGTCACTCATGATAGAGAAATAGCTGCTAGAGCAAAAAGAGTTATAGAAATTAAAGATGGTAAGATTATAAGTGATAATGGTGCAAAAAAAGCAGACGAAATAAAAGCTAAGTTAATGCCAAAAGAGAAAAAAAGCTTTAATTTGCTTAAAAATCAGCTTTTTGAAAGTTTAAAAATGTCCATAGCTTCCATTGTAGCACACAAGCTACGCTCTTTGCTTACTATGCTTGGTATTATCATAGGCATAGCTTCAGTAGTTTGCGTGGTTGCTTTAGGACTTGGAGCCCAACAAAATATACTTGCTTCTATTAGCTCTATTGGGACTAATACCATAGAAGTTGTTTCAGGGCGTGGCTTGGGAGATATTCGATCAGGTAGAACAAGGCTAAATTTAAGTGATTTAAAAACCTTAAGCTCTTTGCCTTATTTAGAAGCAGTAGAAGCAGATGTAGGCAAAATAGGGGTGGTAACTTATAAGAATAATTCTTTGCAGGCTAGAATTTATGGAGTAGGACCAAATCATCTAAGACTTAGAGGTTTTGTGATGGTAGATGGTAGATTTATTAATAATGAAGATATAAAAGATAATACTAATATTTGCATTATAGATGAAAATGCTTTGAGAATTTTATTTGATAATATCAGTGCTAAAGATGTTTTAGGTAAAAGCGTGATTTTTAACAAACAGCCTTTAACCATAGTCGGTGTTTTAAAAAAAGAAAGAGATAATAAAGGCTTTAGAGCTGATGAAAATACTATTAAAATTTATACTCCTTATTCTACTTTGATGAATAAAATCACAGGGGATAAACAAATAAGAGCCATAGTAACTAAGGTAAAAGATGAGGTAAATCCTGCTTTAGCCGAAGAAGCTATGGTGAAAATTTTAGAGATTAAACGCGGAAAAAAAGATTTTTTCACTATAAATTCTGACGCGATTAAAAATGCCATTGAGGAAAATACTGCTACTTTAACTTTACTTATTTCTTCTATTGCAGTGGTATCTTTGATAGTAGGTGGTATTGGTGTGATGAATATCATGCTTGTTTCAGTAAGTGAGCGTACAAGGGAAATTGGAGTTAGAATGGCTATTGGAGCTAGAAAAGAAGATATTTTAATGCAGTTTTTAATCGAAGCTGTATTGATTTGTTCTTTGGGAGCTATTTTTGGAGTAATGCTTTCTTTTATTATCATTGAGGTATTTAATTCTTTAAATTTTGGTTTTACGATGATACTTTCATTAAATTCAGTATTTTTAGGGCTTTTAAGTTCAGTTTTAATCGGAGTGGTTTTTGGATTTTTCCCAGCAAAAAATGCAGCAAATTTAAATCCTATTAGTGCTTTATCAAAGGAATGAGATGAGAATATTTTTATTATTTTTTATAGCCTTTTTTTTAAATGCTTGTGTAGGTGTAAAATTAGAGCAAGTATCTCAAGAGCAAATAAGAAAAGAATATTTTGAAGATTTTAATGCAAGCAAGGCTTGGTGGGAAAAATACAATAATCAAGATTTAAATAATATCTTAAAAGCTATTATTGATAACAACAAAGATTTAAATGTGGCAAGAGTTAATTTTTTAAGCACTTTAGCTAGATATAAGCTTTTAAATTTAGATCTTTATCCTACTTTGAGTGGAAATTTAGGTGCTAATATAAGAAAAAATTTAAACAATGGCACAGAAATGCATAGTTTCTCAAATGGCATTATGTTAAATTATGAGCTTGATATATATGGCAAAATTTCAGATCAAGTTGCTAGTTCTGAATTTTTAGCAAAAGCAAGCGAATATGAGTTGCGTTCTTTAGAGCTTGATACAATTAATTTAGCGATTAATAGTATTTTTGAATTGATTTATTTTAATGATGTAGATCGCTTACTAAACAATCATTTAAAAAATCTTGAGCAAATGCTAGAAATTTATACTACTAAATTTGATTATGGCAAGGTTGAGTATATTGATCTTTTAAATATCAAAAAGTCTTTATTAAACACTCAACAAAATATCATTACAAATTTGCAAAATAAAGACTTAACACTTAAAAATATAAAAGATTTACTAGGTAAAGATGATGAGTTTTTGATTAATAAAATGCTAAATTATACCCTTGAAGATTTTTCATTGCAAAAAATTAATTTTGATATAGAGTTAAAAATGCTTGCTTATAGACCACAAGTTCAAGCAAAGCTAAATCAACTTATGGCTTCTTATAAGGATTATGCAAGTGTGCAAAAAAGTATTTTACCTAGTATAAAAATATTAGGAAATTTAGATGGGAATGATAAAAATATTGATGAGAGTTTTAAATTTTTAATCTTAGGAGGTAATGTTGTTATTGACTTACCATTTTTGGACTTTTATAGAGTAAGACAAAATGTAAAAATTTCTGAATTTACATACCAAGCACGCTTATATGAGTATAAAGACGCATTGCAAAGAGCTATTCATGAGTTTAAACTTTGTTATGAAAATGATAAATACTATAATGATTTGTTAAATTTAGTAAAAGATATCAATACTAACCAAGCAAAAATTACACAATTATATTTTGAAAAATACGAACTAGGGCGTAATGAGCTAAAAGATTATCTTGATGCGGATGCTTTGCTTATTAATTCATTCCAAGAGCTTAGTAGAGCAAAACTATCTTTGCTTAAAAATATTAATTTGTATCATAATATAATATTAATTTCAGAGTAGAAAAGACTTAAAAATGTTTCATTTTGTAATATTTTAAGTAAAGAATAATATTTATTTGCGTTGTTTTAAAGTCATTTAGAATACAATTGATGAATAAATCAAACAAAGGAGAGGTATGAAATTTGATTTTTATGCAACACTAGTTACTATGGTTATAGTATTGCTTTTGGGCGTTTTTGTCATTAAAAGGGTAAAATTTCTTCGTGATTATAATATCCCTGAGCCAGTTGTTGGTGGTGGAATAGCTGCGATTATTCTTTTAATCTTGCATAGTTCTTTTTCATTAAATATTAAATTTGATGAATCTATGAAAGATCCGCTAATGCTTGCATTTTTTTCAAGTATTGGTTTGTTGGCTGATTTTGCTTCATTAAAAAAGGGTGGCAAAAAGTTAGCAATTTTTTTAGTAGTAGTTGTAAGCTTGCTTTTTGCTCAAAATATAGTTGGTATAGGTGTGGCAAGTGCTATGGGGCAAAATCCATTAATGGGACTTATAGCAGGTTCTGTTACAATGAGTGGTGGCCATGGAACAGGTGCAGCTTGGGCGGCTGAATTTATTAAAGAACCTTATTTGTATTCTAGTGCAACTACTGTTGCTATTGCTTGTGCGACTTTTGGGCTTATCTCAGGCGGTATCATAGGTGGGCCTGTTGCAAGATATTTGGTTAATAAATACAAATTAGTAGTTCCAAAACAAAATGATGATAAAGATGCGATTTTAAATTTCCAATCTCCAGAAAAAGAAAGATTAATCACCCCATCTTCTTTTATAGAGTCTTTAGCATTGATTGCTTTATGTTTATTAATAGGTAATGCTTTATCTACTTATATTAAAACAAATACAGGTTTTACTTTACCAACTTTTGTGTATTGTCTTTTTGTGGGTGTTGTTTTAAGAAATGTTTTATCAGCTACAAAAATTCATCATGTGTTTGATAGAGAAGTATCAGTTTTAGGTAATGTAAGCTTGTCTTTATTCTTAGCTTTAGCACTAATGACTATTAATCTTTGGGATCTAGTAACCCTTGCGCTACCGATGCTAGTAATTTTAGTAGTACAAGTTGCTATGATGGCTGCTTTTGCTATATTTGTAACCTTTAGAGTATGTGGAAAAGACTATGATGCAGCAGTTTTAGCAGCAGGACATTGTGGTTTTGGTTTAGGTGCTACTCCAACAGCTATGGTAAATATGCAAACTGTAACAAATCACTATGGTATGAGCCATATGGCATTTATTATTGTGCCTTTAGTAGGTGCATTTTTCATAGATATAGTAAATGCTTTAGTGATTAATGCTTTCTTGTATCTACCATTCTTTCATTAAAATCATCTAGCACTAATTTGGTGCTAGATTAATTTTTTATCTTTGCTCTTACATAAATGATTTAAAAAACACTCTTTACATAAAGGATTTTTGGCTTTACATGTATAACGTCCAAAAAGCACCATGGCTTGATGAAGATAGTTTAGATTATCTTGAAAAATTTTAGTTAAGTCTTTTTCAGTTTCTTCAGGGGTTTTGGCTTTGCTAAGATTAAGTCTGTGAGAAACTCTAAATACATGAGTATCTACAGCCATACAATTAGCCCCACACCATTCTATCATCACTACATGTGCGGTTTTTTGTCCTACACCTGCTAGAGTTTTTAAATCTTGCTCATTCATAGGAATTTCGCCATTAAATTGCTCACAAACTGCTTGAGCCATTTTGATTAAATTTTGTGCTTTATTATTATAAAATGAGCAAGAATTAATCAAAAGCTTTAAAGATGATAAATTTGCCTTAGCTAAATCTTGCACACTAGGATAAGCTTCAAATAAAGCCGGCGTGATGAGATTAACCCTTTTATCAGTGCATTGAGCTGAAAGCATAACACAAACTATAAGTTCATAAGCATTACTAAAAACTAATTCTGTTTTTGCCTCTCCAAAATGCTCTAAAAATAATTTTTTAATTTCTAAATTTCTTTTCATAAACTTATTGTATGTTAATCGGCTTTAAATAAAGTTTAGATATAATAAAATCAACAAAACTATTTCAAAAGGAAAAACAATGAAAAAAATTTCTTTAGTTGCTGCGGCTTTGCTAACAGGTTTAAGTTTAAATGCTGCGGTGGTTGCAACCCTTGATGGAAACAATATCAGCGATACAGAAGTGAATGAATTTTTTGCTCCTATGCTAAGAGGTGCTAAAATCACTGATTTACCAGCTGAACAAAAAAAAGCAATTATTGATCAATATATCGTTCAACAACTTGTATTAAAAGATGCTAAAGCTCAAAAAATAGAAAATGATCCTTCATATAAAGAAGAATTAGAGCGTGCTAAAGAAGCTATTTTGGTAAATATCTATCAAAAGAAAATTTTTGATTCAATTAAAAATAATGATGCTAAAGCTAAAAAATTCTATGAAGCAAATAAAGATAAATTCACTAAACCAGCTCAAGTGAAAGCTAAGCATATTTTGGTAACTAGCGAAAAAGAAGCTAAAGATATTATTGCTGAGCTTAGTAAACTAAGTGGAAAAGCTTTAAATGATAAATTTGCTCAACTTGCAAAAGAAAAATCAATCGACAAAGGTTCTTCAGCTCAAGGTGGTGATCTTGGTTGGTTTGCTGAATCAACTATGGTAAAACCATTTGCTGATGCAGCTTTTTCTATGAAAAAAGGTACTATTTCTAAAACACCTATAAAGAGTGATTTTGGATATCATGTTATCTTAAAAGAAGATGCTAGAGCAAAAAGTACTATGAGCTATAATGAAGTAAAAGCAGGTATTGAAAGCAATATTAAAATGGAAGAATTTAAAGAACTTATGAATAAAAAAGCTCAAGAACTTCTTCAAAAAGCAAAAGTGGAATACAAATAATGGGTGTATTAGATCTTGTTAAACCAGGTGTTTTAAGTGGTGATGATCTAAATATCGTATATAATCATGCAAAAAAAGAAGGGTTTGCTATCCCTGCGGTAAATGTCGTGGGGACAAATTCTATCAATGCGGTTTTAGAAAGTGCTAAAAAAGTTAATTCACCTGTGATTATTCAGTTTTCAAATGGAGGAGCTAAATTTGTAGCAGGAAAAGCTTGCCCAAAAGCTGATGTACTTGGTGCTATAAGTGGTGCAAGACATGTGCATTTAATGGCAAAAGCTTATGGAATTCCGGTGATTTTACACACAGATCATGCTGCTAGAAAATTACTTCCTTGGATTGATGCTTTGATTGAAGCAAATATTGAGTTTAAAAAAGAAACAGGCAAACCTTTGTTTAGTTCCCATATGATTGATTTAAGTGAAGAGGATTTAGAAAGCAATCTAAGTACTTGTGAAAATTATCTAAAACAAATGTCTGAACTTGGAATTTCTTTAGAGCTTGAGCTAGGATGTACTGGCGGTGAAGAAGATGGAGTGGATAATACTAATATCGATAATGCAAAATTATACACTCAGCCTGAAGATGTAGCGCTAGCTTATGAGAGACTTTCTAAAATTAGTGATAGATTTTCAATCGCAGCTAGCTTTGGTAATGTACATGGAGTATATAAACCAGGAAATGTGATTTTAAGACCTGAAATTCTTAAAAACTCTCAAAATTATGTAAAAGAAAAATTCAATCTTGGCGAAGAAAAACCAATCAATTTTGTTTTCCATGGTGGCAGTGGTAGTGATATAGAAGATATCAAAGCAGCACTTAGTTATGGTGTGATTAAGATGAATATTGACACAGATACTCAATGGGCTTTTTGGGATGGTGTTAGAGAGTATGAACTTAAAAATAAAGCTTATTTGCAAGGACAAATTGGTAATCCTGAAGGCGATGATAAGCCAAATAAAAAATACTATGATCCAAGAGTATGGCTTAGAGCGGGCGAAGAGAGTATGATCAAACGCTTAGAGTGTGCTTTTAGTGATTTAAATTGTATCGATAGAAACTAAGAGTTTTATAACTCTTAGTTGATTTTCCTGTGAAGATTTTAAATTTTTAGAGCAAAATTAACAAAGGTTTATAAAATGGAAGTTAAAACAACTGATGATTTTTCTGATCTTGTATTGCCTGAGGGAAAAGGTAGTACAGGAATTGTTGCTTATTTAAAGATTATTTTTATCCCTGCTATATTGTATATTTTAGTGCTTTTAGGATATTTTGGAAAGATTGATTTTAAAGTAGAATTACATAGTGTTGTAATGATAGGGATTATCTTTTTGGTGGCTTTGATCTTTGCTAGACATAGTGCTGATTATGCTTCAAGTATTTTTGAGCAACAAAAAGATGAGTTTAAGCTTATATTAAAACGCTATATTATGAAGCATTTTTTAGTTATAGGTAAAGAAACAAAGTCAAACGCTAGTTTTGATGATTTTGCTTATGCTTATGTAAAAGATTTAAGAAATGAAAATTTTGCTTCTGTGGGTGCAGCTATTTTTCCTATGCTTGGTATTTTAGGAACTTTTATAAGTATAGCCATGTCTATGCCAAATTTTAATTCAAGCGACACAGCAGGTTTAGAACAAGAAATTTCAGTTTTATTAAATGGAGTAGGAACAGCCTTTTATGTATCAATTTATGGAATTTTCTTAGCACTTTGGTGGATATTTTTTGAAAAATACGGTAGTAGTAAATTCCAAAAGCTTTTAAATCGTCAAAAAAACGCAACAAGCGATTTTTTCTGGTCTAAAGAAGAAATTGATAGAAAATATCTTCAAGAAAGTTTGCAACATTTTGAAAAAATAGGCACGATTTTTGAGCATGTGAGCAATGAGGAATTTTTTAAAGAATTAGATAATACAATAGATAGAAAATTCAAAGTTTTTCAAGAGCTTGTAAGTGCTGAGGAAAAAGCTGTAAGATTAAGCAGTGAGCATGTAAAACAAACTATGAGCGATTTATCTAAAACCCAAAGAGAACAAAAAGATATAGTTAAAACTTACAGCGAGATTGCAAATGCGGTAAATATGTTAAATTCAAACATAAAAGATTTAACTTTAAGAATTTCAGAGCAATACAACAGACTTTTAGATGTGAGTTCAGATAAGATTGTGCATTTAGATAAAAGTGTGAGTGCTTTAGATGAAAAGGTGAATAATTTTTCAAATAATATTGAAAAATATCAAAATCTTATGCTTGATAATCAAACTAAACTTTTCGAGGGCTTTAGGGCAAGTATTATAGAAGGTATGCATACTTTTAAAGAAGCATATGAAGATGAAAAAAATATCGATGAAAAAATTTCACTAATGCAAGAATTTAAAGAAGAAAGTAAAGAATTAGATGAGCAAACCACACAAGTTATTGCAAAGCTTGAAAATCAAAAAGAAGATGAAAAAATAGATGATAAAAAATAATTCTAACAATGAAGAAAATAATTTTTGGATAGCCTATGCAGATTTAATGGCGGGCTTGCTTTTT